>NZ_JAWOUT010000010.1:0-193203 GCF_033339515.1 Vibrio sp. 2130-1 | reverse complement strand
GAATTGGTAGACGCACCAGATTTAGGTTCTGGCGCCGCAAGGTGTGAGAGTTCAAGTCTCTCCTTCCGCACCATTATCGGAAAACCCAGCATGACTTTGCTGGGTTTTTTCTTTTTTTGGTTCTGGACTCGGGAAATCATTAGATTTGCCGAATTAAAAAAGCGAGCTCATGGCTCGCTTTTTTTCTATCTGAGATTAGAGTAGCTTACTACATACCTAACGCGTATTTCAGTACTTGAGCCTTAATTGGCCCTGAGTTTTCAGCAAGCTTCAATGCAGCATTACGTACGAACTTCAATGGCCCAAGATCGTTGCTAAAACCTTTATAGAAAAAGTCCATGCCCGTCTGCATGAGTAAGTTGTCAGGTCGACGTGCGCGTTCGTATTTCGCGAGTAAGGTATCTTCCAGCTTTTCTTGGTGTTCTGTTACCGAAAGGAGAACGTCTACATCTTTGAAGCCTAAGTTTACCCCTTGCCCTGCAAGCGGGTTGATCGTATGAGCAGAGTCACCCACTAACACGCAATTTTTGCTTGAGTAGCTTTGCGCATGACGACGAGTGAGTGGGAATGAGCCAAACTGTAAAACTTCAATATCGCCTAATTCAGCAGGGAAATGACGTAAAATTTCTTCTCTTAGTTGAGGTTTACCCATCGCACACAGTTGTTTAATACGTTTAGGCGAGTCATACCAAACCAAAGAACCTTGGCCTACTACTTGACCATCGTCGTTACTCAAAGAGCACAGAGGTAAAAATGAACGTGGGCCTGAAGGTGTAAATTGTTGCCAAGTAATATCTTGCTGAGGCAATTCTGTTTTCACATTAATCAACATGCAGTGTTGTCGGTAATCCCACGCAGTTACACCAATTCCAGCCAATTGACGAACTTTAGAGTTTGCACCATCAGCACCAATCACCCAGTTAGCTTCAAACTGCGCCCCACTTTCTAGTGTCACAAGATTTACATCTGCAAACTCAATGGCTTTTAATCGCTCAGGACACATCACGGTTAGATTTTCATACTGAGAGAAGACTTGCCAAAGACCTAATTGGATTAGGCGGTTTTCAACGATGTAACCTAGCTGATCCAATGACAATTCATCAGAGTGAAAACGAGTACGGCACTCTGGGTGCTCCCAAGTTTCTAAGCGCCGATAAGGACAAACTCGCATGCTCTTGATCTCTGACCATGCTCCGAGTGAATCAAGTAACTCCACCGACTGGTGCGAGATTGCAGATACACGAATATCCATCGCCTGAGCGGCATCAAAAACTTTAGGTTTTGTACCTTCGACCAAGACAACGCTTCTGCCCTGCTTGGCAAATCCAACAGCGACGGCTGCCCCGACCATACCGCCACCGATCACGGCGATGTCATACTTGTTCATTTTTCACTCTTCATCGTGCTGATTAATTGGCGTTTTTTATTGTACTTTCCATGGCTACATTTACAAAATTGTTTAACAAAAAACCTTGTTCAGCATAGGGCGAAAAACTAGATTTCATCAGGCTTTGCAGAGAATTAGCTAGATCACTAGTCAGGTGCTTTTTAAAGCAGTACAATACGCCGCTTACCGCCGTGATGGCGGCTATAATTTGAGCAATAGCTCTCCGATTTAAGTACAACTGAACGAGCGAAAGTGAGATGAGTAAGAAACTGCTAATTAAAACCTGGGGCTGCCAGATGAACGAATACGATTCATCAAAAATGGCCGACCTGCTTAATGCTGCAAACGGCTACGAGCTGACGGAAGAGCCAGAGGAAGCAGACGTACTTCTACTTAACACCTGTTCGATCCGTGAAAAAGCGCAAGAGAAAGTTTTCCACCAGCTAGGCCGCTGGAAAACACTAAAAGATAAAAAACCTGGCGTAGTTATCGGTGTAGGTGGTTGTGTAGCAACGCAAGAAGGTGACCATATTCGTGAACGTGCACCATACGTTGACGTTATTTTTGGCCCACAAACTTTGCACCGCCTACCTGAGATGATCAAACAATCTCAGTCCGATGATGCACCAGTTATGGACATTTCGTTCCCAGAGATCGAAAAATTCGACCGCCTACCTGAACCTCGCGCTGAAGGTGCGACAGCATTCGTTTCTATTATGGAAGGCTGCTCTAAGTACTGTACTTACTGTGTCGTACCGTACACTCGTGGTGAAGAAGTAAGCCGTCCAATGGATGACGTACTGTTCGAAATCGCCCAACTTGCTGAACAAGGCGTACGTGAAGTAAACCTTCTGGGTCAAAACGTAAACGCGTACCGTGGTCCTATGCACGATGGTGAGATCTGTTCATTTGCAGAACTGCTTCGTTTGGTTGCGTCTATCGATGGTATCGACCGTATTCGTTTCACGACGAGCCACCCGTTAGAATTCACAGACGACATCATCGCAGTATACGAAGATACGCCAGAACTTGTGAGCTTCCTGCACTTACCTGTGCAAAGTGGTAGTGACCGTATCCTAACGATGATGAAACGCCCTCACACCGCTATCGAATACAAATCGATCATCCGTAAACTGCGTAAAGCTCGTCCTGATATTCAAATCAGTTCAGACTTTATTGTTGGTTTCCCTGGTGAGACAGACAAAGACTTCCAAGACACCATGAAGCTAATCAAAGATGTAGACTTTGACATGAGCTTCAGCTTTATTTTCTCTCCACGTCCAGGTACGCCAGCAGCGGATTACCCTTGTGATGTGTCAGAACAAGTGAAGAAAGAGCGCCTTTACGAACTACAGCAAACTATCAATGCTCAAGCGATGCGTTACTCTCGCTTAATGCTTGGCACAGAACAACGTGTTCTAGTTGAAGGTCCTTCGAAGAAAAACCTAATGGAACTACGCGCTCGTACAGAAAACAACCGTGTAGTAAACTTTGAAGGTAGTGCAGACCTAATTGGTCAGTTCGTTGATGTGAAGATCGTAGACGTATTTGCAAACTCACTGCGTGGTGAGCTAGTACGTACTGAAAAAGACATGGATCTTCGTAGTGTGATTTCCCCAACGCAGATGATGGCGAAAACACGTCGCGAAGATGAGCTGGGTGTAGCTACTTTTACGCCGTAAGCTCGTATAAATAGCCATAGAGAGCCTGGTCGTTATCAGGCTCTCACTAAGTGGCAAAAAATGAGAGGCAACATTGAGCAATAAAATCGTAACTCTAGAAATTAACCTAGAACCTTCAGACAACCGCCGACTAGCTAGCCTGTGCGGTCCATTCGATGACAACATCAAGCATTTAGAACGTCGTCTAGGCGTTGAAATTAACCACCGTAGTGACCACTTTACGATTGTCGGTAAACCTCATACCGCATCAGCTGCGCTGGATATCCTGAAAACTCTATATGTTGATACCGCACCTGTACGAGGTGAGATCCCAGATATTGAGCCTGAGCAAATCCATCTAGCGATCAAAGAGTCTGGTGTTCTTGAGCAGAATACTGAGTCTAACATCGAGCATGGTAAAGAAGTCTTCGTCAAAACCAAGAAAGGTGTGATCAAACCACGTACGCCAAACCAAGCGCAGTACTTGGTTAACATGGTCACGCATGATATTTCTTTTGGTATTGGCCCGGCTGGTACAGGTAAAACCTACCTTGCTGTAGCAGCAGCTGTTGACGCACTAGAGCGCCAAGAGATCCGTCGTATTCTACTTACTCGTCCAGCGGTTGAAGCTGGTGAGAAATTGGGCTTCCTGCCTGGTGATTTAAGCCAGAAAGTCGACCCATACCTACGTCCGCTATACGACGCTCTATTTGAAATGCTGGGCTTTGAGCGCGTAGAGAAGCTGATTGAACGTAACGTGATTGAGGTTGCCCCTCTTGCTTACATGCGTGGTCGTACTCTAAACGACGCCTTTATCATTCTTGATGAGAGTCAGAACACCACAGTTGAACAGATGAAGATGTTCCTAACGCGTATTGGTTTTAACTCTCGCGCGGTTATCACTGGTGATGTCACGCAGATTGACTTACCTCGTGGTGCGAAATCGGGTCTTCGTCATGCTATTGAAGTACTAAGCGAAGTTGACGACATCAGCTTTAACTTCTTCTTAGCCGACGACGTTGTACGTCACCCTGTGGTTGCTCGTATCGTTAACGCGTACGAGAAGTGGGAAGCACAAGACCAGAAAGAGCGTAAAGAGTTCGAGAAACGCCGTCGTGAAGAACGCGATGCGAAGTTACTAGAAGCAGCAAAAGCCGAATTGAATGCACAAGTTGCTTCAACTAAGGAATAATCATGGCGATTGAACTTGATCTGCAACTGGCAGTCGAAAATGAAGAAGGTCTGCCTTCGCAGCAAGATTTCCAATTGTGGCTAGATAAGACCATTCCTCTCTTCCAGCCACAAGCCGAAGTCACCATTCGTATTGTTGATGAACAAGAAAGTCATACGCTCAACCATGAGTATCGCGGCAAAGATAAACCAACTAATGTGTTGTCGTTTCCATTTGAAGCACCTCCTGGTATGGAAATAGATTTACTTGGTGATTTGATTATTTGCCGCCAAGTTGTTGAAAAAGAGGCGGTTGAACAGAGCAAGCCTCTGCTAGCACATTGGGCGCATATGGTTGTACATGGCAGCTTGCATCTGCTAGGTTATGATCATATAGAGGATGACGAAGCCGAAGAGATGGAGTCCCTCGAAACCGAAATCATGCAAGGTATGGGTTATGAAGATCCTTACATTGCTGAAAAAGAGTAGCTATTGGCCACTCGACAGGGAAAGGCGAACCACCTAAATGACTCTCGTGTTCGCCTCTCTATGTGTGCTATCACACTTCTGATAGCGTTACTTAATTGAGAAACAATGAACGAAGATAATTCTCCCTCTTCTAACGAAGATAAGAAAGAAAAGGCAGAAGGTCCGAGTAGAAAGTCCTTCTTTGAACGTCTAGGTCAACTATTTCAGGGCGAACCAAAAGATCGCCAAGAGCTTGTGGATGTTATCCGCGACTCTGAAGTTAACGACCTGATTGACCATGACACTCGCGATATGCTTGAAGGTGTTATGGAAATCTCCGAAATGCGTGTGCGTGACATTATGATCCCGCGTTCGCAAATGGTTACCGTTGAGCGTACTCACGACCTTGATACCTTGGTTGCTTTGATTACCGATGCTCAACACTCTCGCTACCCTGTGATCAGCGAAGATAAAGACCATGTGGAAGGCATACTTCTAGCGAAGGACTTACTTAAATACTTAGGCTCAGGCAGCAATCCATTTGATATCGAAGAAGTCATTCGACCAGCGGTTGTAGTACCGGAAAGTAAACGCGTTGATCGACTGCTGAAAGAATTCCGTGAAGAACGTTATCATATGGCCATTGTTGTCGATGAATTCGGTGGTGTTTCTGGTCTTGTAACCATTGAAGATATCCTTGAGGAAATCGTCGGGGATATTGAAGATGAATTCGATGAAAGTGAAGAGACGGACATTCGTAAGCTGAGCAAGCATACGTTTGCTGTCAGAGCGCTGACAACCATCGAAGAGTTTAATGAGACATTCGGAACCAACTTCAGCGATGAGGAAGTTGATACCGTTGGTGGTATGGTCATGACTGCCTTTGGTCACTTACCTTCTCGTGGTGAACTGGTTG
Organism: Vibrio sp. 2130-1; assembly: GCF_033339515.1. NCBI lineage: Bacteria > Pseudomonadati > Pseudomonadota > Gammaproteobacteria > Vibrionales > Vibrionaceae > Vibrio > Vibrio sp. 2130-1. The sequence goes on along the minus strand of NZ_JAWOUT010000010.1, from coordinate 187,601 downwards.
AAATTGAAGGCTACAACTTCAAAGTCACCGCTGCCGATAACCGTCGTGTCATTCAACTCCAAGTGACGATCCCAGACGAAGAAACCCTGGTTGAAGCCACTCAAGAGTAACGCGATACCCATTGGGAATCTCAGAAATTACAATGATGAATGAACTCTTTCATCGCCTTAAGCGGCCCTTAGTGGCCGCTTTTGTTGGCGCCTCTACTACACTCGCTTTCGCTCCTTACCAGCTGTGGCCTATTGCCATTCTTAGCCCAGCAATTCTACTGATTCTTCTTGCTAACCAAACTCCGAAACGCGCACTATGGATTGGTTATGCTTGGGGGTTAGGTCAATTTGCAACTGGCGTTAGCTGGGTTTACGTCAGTATCTCCGGTTTTGGCGGTATGCCGCTCATTGCCAATTTATTTTTAATGGGCTTGCTTGTTGCCTACTTGGCTGTTTATTCAGGCTTATTTGCTTGGCTCAACAACAAGCTGTTTCCTCAATTTACGCTCACAAAAGCACTTCTCGCTGCACCTGCTTTATGGCTGATCAGTGATTGGTTACGTGGTTGGGTGATGACTGGCTTCCCTTGGTTATGGCTAGGCTATAGCCAGATAGATGCTCCACTCGCAAGCTTTGCACCAATTGGCGGCGTAGAACTGCTTACTCTATTTATCCTTATCAGCGCAGGGGCGTTAGCCTACGCATGGATTCATAAGCAGTGGCTGATGGTGATTATCCCTGCGGTACTACTCAGTACTGGCTTTGGGATTCGCAACTACGATTGGGTAACACCCCGACCAGAAGACACGACTAAGCTCGCGCTGATTCAAGGTAACGTAGACCAGAACCTAAAGTGGCTACCAAGTCAACGCTGGCCAACCATCATGAAATACGCTGACTTAACTCGTGAAAACTGGGACGCTGACATTATCGTTTGGCCAGAAGCAGCAATTCCCGCTTTTGAAATTGAAGTGCCTTCATTTTTGAGCAATATCGACAGCGCTGCAAAAATGAATAACAGCGCAATCATCACCGGTGTCGTCAATCAAGCTGAAGATCGACAGTTCTACAACAGTATTCTGTCCCTCGGCATCACACCATACGGTGACTACAGCTTCGATTTAAGCGAACGTTACCATAAGCATCACCTACTACCGTTTGGTGAGTTTGTACCATTTGAAGATATTTTGCGCCCATTAGCGCCATTCTTTAACCTACCGATGTCATCGTTTAGCCGTGGGGCTTTTGTGCAGCCAAACATCGTTGCGAATGGCATGCACATGGCACCAGCGCTTTGCTATGAGATCATCTTTAATGAGCAAGTGCGTCAAAATGTGACTGACGAAACAGACTTCATTCTAACGCTTTCAAACGATGCATGGTTTGGTCACTCTATCGGCCCTCTTCAGCATATGGAGATCGCCCGTATGCGTGCCTTAGAGTTGGGCAAACCGCTCATCCGCTCGACTAACAATGGATTAACAGCGGTAACCGATCACAAGGGTAAAATCGTTGAGCAAGTTCCGCAGTTTGAAACTGCAGTACTGCGCGCAGAGCTCACCCCAACCGATGGGAAAACGCCATATCGAATCGTTGGTACTTGGCCATTGTATATTTGGGTAGGGTTAAGTTTAGCGCTGGCTTTCGGTTTAAGAAGAAAACAGAGCTGATAACAGCTTGAAAGTAGAAAAGACAAAAAAGAGGCGACTAAGCCTCTTTTTTATTCATTGCATTATACAGTCGTTACTCGCCATTTATGGCTTTAATGACTGACGAGTAAAGCCTTTGTGACCACACTTAATACACGGAATGATTACTGTTGGGTGGTTATACGTTGTCTTGTGACCACACTCATCACAGACTAAAGTTCCTAAGCCTATCACCTCTCCTGCTTCATATAGCCCTTGATGCTCTAAGTCATCGAACAACTCAACCCACTCAACTTTAGTTCGGTCTGTAATCTCTAACAGCCCTTGCCATATCGAATCCGCAATCGTTAAGTAAAACGGACCGCTTTTGCTATCCTCGTAACTCTCTGAAAACTCTTTTAAGTCTGCTTTAAGGTACGCTTTGATTAAAGCCAATTCATCTTTGGTCAAGTCATTAGCAGCATCCACCACTTTGCCCGACGTCTCAATCGCTTTGTTAACTTCTTCCGGACTGTGCTTCAAGGTTTCAATCACATCCTCGAGCATTTCCTCATAACCTGTTTTACGTTTAGGCATAACTGACCTCCATCTTTCTCCTACCTGCGTCACTTAAGGGCGCATGGGTACAGATTGGCTATTGTTGTGATCCCTAGCTTTAGGTATTCTATGACGATCTATTTAAGTCTGTTCTAACCGAACTCACAAATTCCAAGATAACGGATACCATCGATGCAAGAACAATACAACCCACAAGATATTGAACAAAAAGTTCAAAAGCACTGGGATGACAACAAAACCTTTGTTGTAAGTGAAGACCCAAATAAAGAAAAATTCTACTGTCTGTCCATGTTCCCATACCCAAGTGGTCGACTACACATGGGTCACGTGCGCAACTACACTATCGGTGATGTAGTATCTCGTTTCCAACGCCTACAAGGCAAAAACGTGATGCAACCAATCGGTTGGGACGCATTCGGTCTACCTGCAGAAAACGCAGCAGTAAAAAACAAAACTGCGCCAGCACCTTGGACTTACGAAAACATCGAATACATGAAGAACCAACTTAAGCTTCTAGGCTTTGGTTACGATTGGAACCGTGAATTCGCAACATGTACACCGGAGTACTACCGCTGGGAACAAGAGTTCTTCACTAAACTTTACGAGAAAGGTTTAGTTTACAAAAAGACTTCTTCTGTTAACTGGTGTCCTAACGACCAAACTGTTCTTGCAAACGAGCAGGTTGAAGACGGTTGTTGCTGGCGTTGTGATACGCCTGTAGAGCAAAAAGAAATCCCTCAATGGTTCATCAAAATCACTGAGTACGCTCAAGAGCTACTAGACGACCTAGATAAGCTTGAAGGTTGGCCTGAAATGGTAAAAACCATGCAGCGCAACTGGATTGGTCGTTCTGAAGGTGTTGAACTGAAGTTTGAAGTTAAGGGTCAACAAGACCTAGAAGTTTACACAACACGTCCAGATACGCTAATGGGTGTGACTTACGTGGGTATCGCAGCCGGCCACCCTCTTGCAGCTCTTGCAGCAGAGAACAATCCAGAGCTTGCAGCGTTTATCGACGAATGTAAGAACAACAAGGTTGCAGAAGCTGAGCTAGCGACAATGGAGAAGAAAGGTATGGCAACTGGCCTTACTGCTATTCATCCATTGAACGGCCGCGAAGTACCAGTATACGTAGCAAACTTCGTACTGATGGACTACGGTACAGGCGCGGTAATGGCTGTACCTGCACACGACCAACGTGACTACGAGTTCGCAACGAAGTACGGTCTAGACATCGTGCCAGTTATCAAGCCTGCTGATGGCAGCGAGCTAGACATCTCTGAAGCGGCATATACAGAGAAAGGTGTACTGTTCGATTCAGGTGAATTCGATGGCCTAGAATTCCAAGCGGCGTTCGATGCAATTGCAGCGAAGCTAGAAGCAGAGGGCAAAGGCACTAAGACTGTAAACTTCCGTCTACGCGACTGGGGTGTATCTCGTCAACGTTACTGGGGCGCACCAATCCCAATGGTAACGACTGAAGACGGTGAAGTTCACCCAGTACCTGCTGACCAACTACCAGTGATTCTTCCAGAAGACGTGGTAATGGACGGCGTAACGAGCCCAATCAAAGCAGACAAAGAGTGGGCGAAGACAACCTTTAACGGCGAACCTGCTCTACGTGAGACAGATACGTTCGATACGTTCATGGAATCTTCTTGGTACTACGCGCGTTACTGTTCACCACAAGCGGACGACATCCTAGACCCAGAAAAAGCAAACTACTGGCTACCAGTAGATCAGTACATCGGTGGTATCGAGCACGCTTGTATGCACCTACTGTACTCACGCTTCTTCCACAAACTACTGCGCGATGCGGGTTACGTAACGTCTGACGAACCGTTCAAGCAACTACTGTGTCAAGGCATGGTACTGGCTGATGCGTTCTACTTCGAGAACGAGAAAGGCGGCAAAGAGTGGGTAGCTCCAACAGACGTAGCCGTTGAACGTGATGGTAAAGGCCGCATTACTTCTGCTAAAGACACTGAAGGTCGTGATGTAACGCACTCAGGCATGATCAAGATGTCTAAGTCTAAGAACAACGGTATCGACCCTCAAGAAATGGTAGACAAGTACGGCGCTGACACAGTACGTCTATTCATGATGTTCGCGTCTCCAGCGGACATGACACTTGAATGGCAAGAGTCTGGCGTAGAAGGTGCGAACCGCTTCCTAAAACGTGTTTGGAAACTAGTGAAAGAGCACACAGCGAAAGGCGCAGCAGAAGCAGTAGATACCGCAGCGCTTTCTGGTGATCAAAAAGCACTTCGCCGCGACGTTCACAAAACTATCGCGAAAGTGACGGACGATATCGCTCGTCGTCAAACATTCAACACCGCGATCGCAGCGATCATGGAGCTGATGAACAAACTAGCGAAAGCGCCTCAAGAATCTGCGCAAGATCGTGCAATCCTTGACGAAGCACTGAAAGCTATTGTTGTCATGCTTTACCCTATCACTCCGCATATCTCATACGAGCTATGGGCAGCACTAGGTGAAACAGACATTGATAACGCGGCATGGCCGACGTTTGACGAAAAAGCGCTAGTTGAAGACGAAAAAACCATCGTTGTTCAAGTTAACGGTAAGCTACGTGCGAAGCTAACAGTCCCAGCGGATATCTCTAAAGACGATATCGAACAGCTTGGTCTAAACGACGAAAACGTGGTTAAGTTCACTGATGGCCTGACTATTCGTAAAGTCATTTACGTTCCAGGTAAACTGCTGAACATTGTTGCAAACTAATCGCAGCTGTCAATTTGTCTCTGTTTAGCGAACTTATTTGTTAACCAAGAGTCATTAAACAGGGTAGTTTTCTACCCTGTTTATTTACCTCAAACCATTCACATGAGTGGTTTAAGGTAAATAACCCCTTCAATTTAGGATGAATACAATCAATGCGCTTTTTCTCTTTGATTAAACTACCAGTGGTATTGGTATTAGCGGGGCTTCTTTCTGCCTGTGGTTTTCACCTTCGCGGCGAGTATTCCGTACCGGAAGAGCTGCACACTATGTCTTTCTCCAGCTACGATGAATACAGTGAATTAACTCGCTATGTTCGCTCTCAACTCGAACTGAACAAAGTTGAACTTGTTCAACCATCATCGACGGTACCCAACCTTCATTTGACGGAAGCGACAATCGATGAGCGTACACTATCGCTTTATCAAAATAGCCGTGCAGCAGAAAAAGAGCTGACATACGTAGTAAAATACCGTGTGACAATTCCTGGCTATGGTTCTAAAAACTTTACGACAACAGTAAACCGCAACTACCTAGACAACCCGTTGACCGCACTTGCAAAATCTGTTGAGCGTGACGTAATTGAAGACGAGATGCGCTTGCAAGCTGCAAAACAGATGATGCGCCAGTTGGGCCGTATTCGTGCCGAATATGAAGCAGGACAAATCTCTGAGCCAGCGAACAAAAACTCTTAGTCACTATGCGAATTTATGCCGATAAGCTAACGGATCATTTAACTAAACAAGTTAAACAGGTTTACTTAATCTTTGGTAATGAGCCGTTACTGATTCAAGAAAGCCGCCAAGCAATCCAAAAGGCAGCGTTTCAACAAGGTTTTGAGGAAAAACACCGTTTTGCTGTGGATGCTAGCATCGACTGGAACCAAGTTTACGACTGTTTCCAAGCGATGAGTCTGTTTTCAAACCGTCAATTGATTGAGCTTGAAATTCCTGAAAGTGGCGTGACAACCGCCGTCAGCAAAGAGCTGCAAACACTGTGTGATATGCTTCATGATGACATCATGCTCGTCATTGTTGGTAGCAAACTGACCAAAGCCCAAGAAAATGCGAAATGGTTTAAAGCATTAAGCTCAAAAGGCGATTGGGTAAGCTGCTTGTCGCCAGACCTTCAACGCCTACCTATGTTCATTCAGACACGTTGCCGCACGTTGGGACTAAAACCCGATCAGCAATCACTGCAAATGTTGGCTCAATGGCATGAAGGTAACCTATTTGCATTGACACAAAGCTTAGAGAAATTGGCCCTACTCTACCCGGATGGTGAGCTGACCATCATACGTTTAGAGGAAGCCCTAAGTCGCCATAATCACTTCACTACCTTTAACTGGATCGACGCCTTACTGGCAGGTAAAGCAAACCGTGCACAACGTATTCTTCGCCAACTTGAGGCGGAAGGGGTTGAGACCGTGATCTTGATTCGAAGTGTACAAAAAGAGTTGAGCCAACTTTTAAATATGCATCAAGACTTAAGTCAAATGGGAATGAACCAGGTATTTGAGAAATATCGAGTTTGGCAAAACAAGCGTCCACTCTATAACGCAGCACTGACCCGCTTATCAGCGAGTCGTATTTGTGCATTGCTCTCCTTGTTGGCTCAAGCCGAGATAAAAGCCAAAACTCAGTATGACGAGTCTGTATGGCCAACTATTCATCAGTTGAGCTTAGAAACCTGCTCTCCTGATATTAAGCTGGCAATTTAAAAATCAAAGCGTGATATAGTGCGCGACCTGTTTTGCAAGCAAGAATGTAAAACACTGTAGAGATAAGAGACAAACCGAGGAAAACCGAGTGCTTCGCGAAGAACTGAAAGACTTTTTAGCTGATAAAGCCGACGACATGAAAGCGGAAGACATTATCGTCCTAAATGTGGAAGATAAATCAAGCGTGACAGATTACATGATCATCTGTACTGGTACATCCAAACGCCACGTTTCATCCATCGCTGACCATGTTGCAACAGAGGTGAAAAAAGCCGGTCTTGAGCCACTAGGAATGGAAGGTGAAAACGAAGGTGAATGGGTAGTCCTTGATATGGGCGACGCCATGCTTCACGTGATGCAAGAAGAGCACCGCGAACTCTACCAGCTAGAAAAACTCTGGGGTTAATCTTTTGAAAATTCAACTAATTGCTGTTGGTACAAAAATGCCAAAATGGGTTGAGGAAGGCTTTCAAGAATATCGTCGCCGTTTCCCGCATGATATGCCGTTGGAGTTGATTGAAATCTCTGCTGGCAAACGCGGAAAAAATGCCGATATCGCTCGCATCCTGCAAAAAGAAGGGGAAGCGATGCTCGCTGCGGTACCAAAAGGCAACCGTATCGTCACGTTAGATATCCCAGGTAAAAAATGGGACACTCCTCAACTCGCTGAGCAGTTAGAAGCTTGGAAATTAGATGGCCGTGATGTATCAATATTAATCGGCGGTCCCGAAGGACTCGCTCCTGCATGCAAAGCTGCAGCAGACCAAAGCTGGTCATTGTCTGCCTTAACGCTACCCCACCCTCTAGTGCGTATCGTAATGGCAGAAAGCTTGTACCGAGCGTGGAGCATCACCGCTAACCACCCTTATCATCGCGAATAATCGTTGTTTAACTTTAGAGCCAAGCGTTAATGATTCGTAAACGCCGCAGTCAAATCCGAGATTATCAAGCCGAAGCGCGTCTGTTTGCCAGCCGCGCTATTGTTGCTTTTATCGGCATTGTTGTCTTGATGGGAGCTCTGGTTGCCAACATGTACAACATTCAGGTGAACCAGTTTCAAGACTATCAAACCCGCTCGAACGATAACCGCATCAAAGTGGTGCCTATCGCGCCTAACCGAGGTCTAATTTATGACCGAAATGGCGTTTTACTGGCAGAGAACCGTCCCGTCTTTAACTTAGAACTGACCCCAGAAAAAATTAAAGACATTGATGCAACCATCCAAGAATTACAAACTATTCTGGAAATTACACCAGACCAGATTGAACGTTTCCACCACGAGCGTAAACGGACTCGTCGATTTAAATCGGTCCCACTGCTTACCCAACTGAACGAAAAACAAGTAGCGGTATTCTCCGTCAATCAGTACCGCTTTCCGGGTGTGGAAATAAGTGCGACCTTAAAGCGCTACTACCCTTTCAGCGAAGTCTTAACCCACGTGATTGGTTACGTTTCTCGAATCAATGATCGCGACATGCAGCGCCTGATCCGAGAAGAAAAAGACGCAAACTATCAAGCCACTCGCGACATTGGTAAGCTGGGTATTGAAAAATACTACGAAGACCTCTTACACGGTACAGCCGGATATCAAGAAGTCGAGGTAAACAGCCGCGGCCGAGTAATTCGTACGTTAAAGTACGTTCCACCTGTACCCGGAAAAGACATCGTTTTAAACCTTGATATCAACTTGCAGCTGTACGTACACCAATTATTGGATGGCCGCAGAGGCAGTGCTGTAGTGATCGATCCTAGAGACAACGGTGTACTGGCTATGGTTTCGAGCCCTAGCTACGATCCTAACTCGTTCGTGCACGGAATCTCAGGTAAAGACTATCGTGCCCTTTTGAACGATAAAAACCGTCCTTTGGTCAACCGCACTACACTTGGCATTTACCCTCCGGCCTCTACCATCAAACCATTTATGGCGGTAGCCGCGCTGCAAGAAGGTGTCGTCACACCTAACACCACACGAAATGACCCTGGTTATTGGCGCATACCAAACTCCAACACACGCCCGTTTCGTGACTGGTTGCGTTGGGGGCACGGGCGCGTCGATATCATTAAGTCGATCGAAGAGTCTGTTGATACCTTCTACTATCAAATCGCTTATGACATGGGTATTGACCGTATTTCGAATTGGATGATGATGTTCGGTTTTGGTGATTACACTGGCATCGATATCTACGAAGAAAGTAAGGCGAATATGCCGACTCGTGACTGGAAAATGTCTCGCCATAAAACCCCATGGTATAAAGGTGATACGATCCCTGTGGGTATCGGCCAAGGATATTGGACAGCAACACCAATGCAAATCGCCAAAGCAACCTCCGTATTAGTAAACGAGGGAGAAGTGATCGCACCTCACTTGCTCAAAGCGACGATAGAAAATGGTAACGACTTCGAAGAGCAGCAAACGACAGAATACGTGACTTACCCACCAATCAAGAATGTGCCTAAAAAGTACTGGGATATGGCGAAAGAAGGCATGCGTCGGGTAAACCATGGCACGCGCGGAACAGCTCGCCGCTCATTCTACAAAATGAATTATGAAACAGCGGGTAAATCAGGTACTGCACAGGTCTTCGGTCTGGGTGAAAACGAAGAGTACAACGCCGATGAGATCGCCGAGCACTTACGTGACCATGCGTTATTTACTGGCTTTGCACCATTTGATGATCCTAAAGTGGTCGTCACTGTAGTACTAGAAAATGCCGGTGGTGGTTCTAGTAACGGTGCCCCAGTAGTAAGGAAAATTTTTGACCGAGTCGTTCTTGGTCCAGAAGAAATTGAGCCTGAAAACAATGCGAAGAAAGAGGTAAAACAGTAATGAAGATGGATCCCTCTACAGGTAAAAATCGCGCCCTGTTTGAACGCTTCCATATCGACTTACCACTCCTACTTGGCATACTGGCTCTGATGGGGTTTGGCCTGGTGATCATGTACAGCGCCAGTGGCCAAAGTTTACTGATGATGGATCGCCAAGCCATGCGAATGGTGCTTTCACTCGTTGTGATGCTCGTCCTTGCACAGCTTTCTCCACGAACTTACGAAAGCTTGGCACCTTTGATGTTCGTTGGTGGCGTTATACTGCTTTTCGGCGTGCTGTTTTTCGGTGAAGCATCGAAAGGCGCGCAGCGTTGGCTTAACCTCGGTTTTGTGCGCTTTCAACCGTCAGAGCTATTGAAGCTCGCAGTGCCATTAATGGTGGCTCGCTATGTCGGTAGACAGCCCCTTCCACCAACGCTAAAAACACTCATTGTTGCACTGATTATGGTCTGCTTACCAACCATTCTCATTGCAAAGCAGCCTGACTTAGGTACCTCGATCCTGATCGCCGCTTCCGGTATTTTTGTTATCTTCCTCGCCGGCATTAGCTGGAAAATCATCGCTGGTGCTGCGATTGCATTAGGTGGTTTCATTCCAATTCTGTGGTTTTTCTTGATGCGAGAGTATCAAAAAGTGCGAGTTCGTACTCTATTTAACCCGGAATCTGATCCGCTAGGAGCGGGCTACCACATTATTCAGAGTAAAATTGCGATTGGCTCCGGTGGTATTTCCGGCAAAGGTTGGTTGCAAGGTACGCAGTCACAACTAGAATTTCTTCCAGAACGACACACTGACTTTATCTTTGCAGTAATTGCTGAAGAATGGGGTATGATTGGCTTCCTTTGCCTTTTAGCCATCTATCTATTTATTATTGGACGAGGTTTATATCTCGCCAGCCAAGCGCAAACCGCATTTGGACGAATGATGGCAGGCAGTATTGTACTCAGCTTCTTCGTGTATATTTTTGTAAATATTGGCATGGTAAGTGGCATCCTACCTGTAGTAGGTGTACCGTTGCCACTCATCAGTTATGGCGGCACATCAATGGTAACCTTGATGGCTGGTTTTGGTATTCTGATGTCGATTCATACGCACCGAAAAGCATTCTCTAAGGCGACCTAGACATGCAAAAACGCGCTTTATATTCCTTGGTTTTCTCTGCTCTTATTTTGGCAGGCTGTTCATCAACTAGCCAAAAAGAACAAGAAGGCCGTTACGAACTCGAATCCGATGTTGCACCGGATACACCGCTTTCAGTCGAACACATCGAGGATGCGCATCCTAAATATGAACCGTACAGCCTAGGTGGGAACAAAGATTACCACTTGCGAGGCAAAGACTACAAAATAGTTCGCAATGCGAAAGGCTTTAAAGAAAAAGGCCGCGCATCTTGGTATGGGAAAAAATTCCAAGGTCATTTGACTTCTAATGGCGAAATCTATGACATGTACTCAATGACGGCAGCGCATAAAACGCTACCGTTACCAAGTTACGTAAAAGTTACCAATACTGACAACGGCAAAACCACCATAGTACGAGTTAATGACCGAGGTCCTTTTCACGATGGCCGTATCATTGATTTAAGCTATGCCGCCGCGCACAAGTTAGATGTCATAAAAACAGGCACCGCGAACGTGGAAATTGAAGTGATCAGTATCAATCAGCCCACGGACAAAAAGTCATTAGAAGCGCACCCTAGGTACGTTATTCAAGTGGCATCATCAAAAAATGAAGAACGCGCGCGAACTTTAGGTACCGAGCTTGGTCAAAAATTGGATACAGAAACTTTCCTAGAGAGTGCGAAAGAGTCTTATCGCTTGTTGTTAGGGCCATTTACTGACTATTCCCTGACGCAAGCCACATTAGATAAAGTAAAGTTGCTCGGCTATTCGTCTGCATTTATTAAAAAACACAACACTGCCAAATGACCTCGTGTCATGAATTTCTCTTTGATCCCCCTCTTACATAACTAGGGATTCTGATAAGATGTCTGCAGTTAACCCAAAAATTTGAATTACCATGAATAAAAATAAGTTTGTGAAATCTATTCTCGTTTCTTCGGTTGCCCTTTCTGCAACTTTCGCTCAATCTGCTCTTGCATCACCTATCGTTGTTCCAGATGCCCCTCAAATCGCGGCGAAGGGCTACGTGCTGATGGATTACCATTCAGGTAAAGTACTGGCAGAGAAAGAGATGAACACAAAATTGTCTCCAGCTAGTCTGACTAAGATGATGACCAGCTATGTAATCGGCCAAGAGCTAGCGCGTGGTAATATCTCAGAAGATGATGATGTCACCATCAGTAAAAATGCGTGGGCGAAAAACTTCCCTGATTCATCAAAGATGTTCATTGAAGTAGGCACAACAGTTAAAGTACGTGACCTGAACCGAGGTATCATCGTCCAGTCAGGTAACGATGCCTGTGTTGCGATGGCAGAACATATTGCAGGTTCAGAAGATGCATTTGTTGACCTAATGAACGCTTGGGCCAACACATTGGGTATGACTAACTCGCACTTTGCCAACGTTCATGGCTTAGATAACGCAGAATTGTACTCAACACCATACGACATGGCACTGCTAGGTAAAGCACTTATCCGTGACGTACCAAATGAGTACCGAGTGTACTCAGAGAAGAAATTTACTTACAACGGCATCACCCAATACAACCGTAACGGTCTACTTTGGGATAAGAGCATGAACGTTGACGGCATCAAAACGGGTCACACAAGTAATGCGGGTTACAGCCTAGTAAGTTCAGCAACTGAAGGTCAAATGCGCTTGGTTGCGGTCGTTATGGGTACTAAAGATGCCAATGCTCGTAAGTCAGAAAGCAAAAAGCTGCTAAGCTACGGCTTCCGTTTCTTCGAAACAGTGGCACCGCACAAAGCAGGTGAAACGTTCGTAGAAGAAAAAGTGTGGATGGGTAACAAAGACACCGTAGCACTGGGTCTTGACCAAGATACTTACGTAACACTACCGCGTGGTGAAGCGAAAAACCTAAAAGCCAGCTTCGTCCTTGAAAAAGAGCTAGAAGCCCCAATTAATAAAGGTGATGTAGTTGGTAAGCTATACTATCAGATCGATGGTGAAGATATTGCCGAATACCCACTAATGGCACTAGAAACCGTAGAGCAAGGTAGTCTATTTAGCCGCATGTGGGATTACATCGTATTGTTATTCAAGAGCTTCTTCTAAAAAGAACATTAGAGTAGCAAACTTATTCGCAAAGCCGCCTGAAAGGGCGGCTTTTTAAGTTTGAGATCCTCGTCTTGAGTTCCCCCTAATTTGACTGTACTATTTCGCACCGCAACGAATATCTACTGGAGTTATCGATATGCTAACCATCAACTCTGATGCAAAATTAAAAGACCTGCTTGAGTTCCCTTGTTCATTTACTTACAAGGTAATGGGTCATGCAAAGCCTGAACTTCCAGAGCTTGTTCTTGAAGTTATTCAGCGCCATGCTCCAGGTGACTACAGCCCGACCGTTAAACCAAGTGCTAAGGGCAACTACCACTCTGTGTCAATCAACATTACTGCAACCTCTATAGAGCAGGTTGAGACACTGTACAAAGAGTTAGGTGAAATTGACATCGTACGCATGGTTCTATAATTTTTTGATATATTAAATTTTTTTTGAAAGCAGCCTTGGCTGCTTTCTTTTTATTTATCAAAGAGATAACGAGGCTTTACATCACTTTCAGTTAAAAATCTGTTACGCAGCGGTAGAGCATCAGGGTTATCCGGTTTATAATCCAAAAACTTTATATATTAGCAACAGGAATTCCCATGCAACACCAACTTGTTGTAAAACGACTTGGCCGCCAAGACTATGAGCCTGTATGGAAGGCGATGCATGAGTTCACCGACCAACGCACAGAAGAAACCCGTGATGAAGTCTGGTTGGTAGAACATAACCCAGTATTTACGCAAGGACAGGCAGGTAAAGCTGAGCACTTGATTAACACTGGCGATATTCCTGTTGTACAAAGTGATCGCGGAGGCCAGGTTACGTATCATGGCCCTGGTCAGTTGGTCGCCTACTTCTTGATCAACCTACGCCGCAAAAAATTAGGTGTACGAGATCTCGTTACCACAATCGAGAACCTCGTGATCAACACGCTAAAAGCATACAATATTGACTCAGCCGCGCGACCTGACGCACCAGGTGTCTACGTTGCCGGTAAGAAAATATGCTCTCTCGGTTTACGCATTCGTAAAGGATGCTCGTTTCATGGTTTAGCCTTGAACGTAAATATGGATTTAACACCGTTTCTGCGTATTAACCCTTGTGGTTATGAAGGTATGGAAATGGTTCAGGTCAGCCAATTTGGCGGCCCAGACAATGTAGAAGCCGTAGAAAAACAATTAATAGAAGAACTCGTTACTTTGCTCGATTATGAGCAAGTAGAATTCAGCACAGAAGCACCTTCTCAAGGTAATAAAGCATGAGCAAACCAATCCAGATGGAAAAAGGCGTTAAATATCGTGACGCCGATAAAATGGCATTGATTCCCGTAAAGAACATGCCTACAGAGCAGAAAGAAGTGCTACGTAAGCCTGATTGGATGAAGATCAAGCTACCAGCCGACAGCCAACGAATTCAAGACATCAAAGCGGCGATGCGTAAGAATAAACTTCACTCCGTATGTGAAGAAGCATCTTGCCCGAACCTAGCGGAATGTTTTAACCACGGTACAGCAACCTTCATGATCTTAGGTGCTATTTGTACTCGTCGTTGTCCTTTCTGTGACGTTGCTCATGGCCGCCCATTACCACCGGAAGCAGAAGAGCCTCAAAAACTGGCGAAAACCATTGCCGATATGAAGCTGAAATACGTAGTAATCACTTCTGTTGACCGTGACGATCTGCGTGACGGCGGTGCACAACACTTTGCCGATTGTAACCGCGAGATCCGTGCGTTAAACCCGCATATTAAGATTGAAACACTGGTTCCTGACTTCCGTGGTCGCATGGATGTAGCGCTTGATCTAATGAAAGACAATCCGCCAGATGTCTTCAACCACAACTTAGAAACCGCGCCACGTCTTTACCGTAAAGCTCGCCCAGGTGCGAACTACAAATGGTCACTTGAGCTCCTTAAGAAGTTCAAAGAGCAGCATCCAGATGTACCGACCAAGTCTGGTTTGATGATGGGTCTTGGTGAAACCAAAGAAGAAATCATCGAAGTACTGAAAGATCTACGCGCACACGGCGTAACGATGCTGACTCTAGGCCAGTATTTAGCGCCAAGCCGTCACCACTTGCCAGTAGAACGTTACGTTCCACCATCAGAGTTTGACGAGCTAAAAGAAGTTGCACTAGAACTTGGCTTCACGCATGCAGCGTGTGGTCCATTTGTTCGCTCTTCTTACCATGCCGATATGCAGGCTCAAGGTATCGAGATTAAGTAAGCTCTCGTTTGTTTTCAAAAGAAAGGTTGGCTCAGTGCCAACCTTTTTTGTATCTGTCAAATGATGATAAAAAGCCATTCTACCTCCGTCATTCTGAACAGCGAGGAACGAGCGTGATTCAGAATCTGTTTTCAGAATACTGATGATTTTTAGGGAAACGCTGAGTAAAAGAGTGTGCCTCAACAAGATTCCTGCTCTCGCCTAGGCTCGTCGGAATGACGCGGTTTGGATATATTGAAAGGGACAGTGTTGGTAGCCATCCCCTTATCACACACTCTCGCTATATCTCATTCCAAACGCCAGACAAACAAAAAGGCCCTCAAATGAGGACCTTTCATCAATCAAATAATCAAACGGAATCGCAGAAGTAGAACGAGTTCGCCTGAGTTATTTTCAAAAAATGTTATGCGTAAACTGGTAGACGCTTACAAATTTCTAGCACTTTCTGTTTTATCGCTTCGATAACTTCTTCGTTGCCGATGTTATCTAGAACGTCACACATCCAGTTTGCTAGCTCTTTTGCATCTTCTTCAGTGAAGCCACGGCGAGTGATCGCTGGCGTACCTACAC
The DNA here is from genome assembly GCF_033339515.1 of Vibrio sp. 2130-1. NCBI lineage: Bacteria > Pseudomonadati > Pseudomonadota > Gammaproteobacteria > Vibrionales > Vibrionaceae > Vibrio > Vibrio sp. 2130-1. The sequence goes on along the minus strand of NZ_JAWOUT010000010.1, from coordinate 172,129 downwards.
GGATACCAGACGTTACGAATGGGCTGCGTGGGTCATTTGGTACTGAGTTCTTGTTTACAGTGATGTTTGCAGCACCTAGTGCCGCGTCTGCGTCTTTACCAGTGATATCTTTGTCGATTAGGTCAACAAGGAACAAGTGGTTTTCTGTACCGTTAGATACGATTTTGTAGCCACGCTCTTGGAACTGACCAACCATTGCTTTTGCGTTTTTCACTACGCGAGCTTGATAAGCTTTGAACTCTGGCTCCATCGCTTCTTTGAACGCTACTGCTTTACCAGCGATAACGTGCATTAGAGGGCCACCTTGACCACCAGGGAACACTGCTGAGTTCAATTTCTTGTACATATCTTCGCCAGCATTTGACAAGATAAGACCACCGCGAGGACCTGCTAGTGTTTTGTGCGTCGTTGTTGTTACCACGTGAGCATGCGGTACTGGTGTTGGGTATTCACCGGCGGCGATAAGACCAGCTACGTGCGCCATATCAACAAATAAGTAAGCACCTGCTTTGTCAGCGATTTCACGCATGCGTTTCCAATCAACGATTTGCGAGTAAGCAGAGAAACCACCGATGATCATCTTAGGTTTGTGTTCAAGTGCTAGCTGTTCCATCTCGTCGTAGTTGATTTGACCAGCTTCATCGATACCGTAAGGGATAACGTTGTAGTGCTTACCCGAGAAGTTTACTGGTGAACCGTGAGTTAGGTGACCACCGTGTGCTAGGCTCATGCCTAAAACTGTATCGCCAGGGTTAAGAAGCGCCATGTAAACTGCGCTGTTTGCTTGAGAACCTGAGTGAGGCTGTACGTTAGCGTACTCACAACCAAATAGTTGGCATGCACGCTCAATTGCTAGTGCTTCAGCTTTATCTACGTACTCACAACCGCCGTAGTAACGCTTACCTGGGTAGCCTTCAGCGTATTTGTTCGTTAGCTGAGAACCTTGCGCTTCCATTACACGTGGGCTTGTGTAGTTTTCAGAAGCGATAAGTTCAATGTGTTCTTCCTGGCGAAGAGTTTCTTCCTGGATAGCTGCGAACAGTTCCGCATCGTAATCTGCGATGTTCATATCACGCTTAAGCATCTGTATCTCCTGACTCAGATTAGTACTGAAAGTTGCAAAAAAACTGTTGAATGACCCGACGCAAACGTTTTCGTCACCCTAATGGCGCGCATTCTACATAATTTGATTTAGGTCATAAAGAGAAATTTACAATTTTTCTCATGCAGTTTTTTCATGATGACAAGCAATGTTTATCATGCCAGCATTGCAATCGCATAACGACAATCTATTGCCTGTCAAATTTGTGCTTTACACCCTGTAAAACAGCAATTACATAGGTTTACCGTAAATTTTACCCTCTAGCTACCGAAAAGATCATCTTTTTACTACTATGCACGCCTTATTTATCACTAATGACTGCAATATTGATGGAAAAACACTCATTAAAAGAAGACTGGATAGCGATTCTCACGGGTACCTTTTTAGTAGCTCAAGGCGTTTTCTTTCTCCAATCCGCGAGCCTTCTAACGGGAGGCACGACTGGATTGGCTCTGCTTATTAGCCAATTTACACCTTTTACCTTTGGTGTGCTGTACTTTTTAGCAAACAGTCCTTTTTACTTACTAGCATGGAAACGCTTCGGCCGTCATTTCGCCATTAATAGTGCCATTTCTGGCGCGTTGGTTTCTATCTTTGCCGATCATCTTTATTTGCTAATCTCGCTCGAATCGGTAAATGAAGTTTATTGCGCCGTCGCAGGCGGGCTTTTAATGGGGCTCGGTATGCTGATCCTATTCCGACATCGCTCCAGCTTGGGTGGCTTTAACGTGCTGTGTTTGTTTATCCAAGACAAATTTGGCATTTCAGTTGGCAAAAGCCAAATGGCAATCGATGCATGTATCCTGTTTGCTTCATTCTTCTTTGTCACACCAGAAGTGATTGGCCTTTCAATTTTGGGGGCGTTTGCACTCAATCTCGTGTTAGCGATGAACCACAAACCGCACCGCTATTCCGTGACCTACGGTTCATAAATTTTTGATAATGATTGAAGCGCGATTTATAAGATTTCGCGCTCCAATCGCTATATAATACTTCGCGATTTCCAAATAGATCGGTACGGTATGCGCGACTTTCTGCAACAAGCTAAACAGACTCACAGTTATATTGCGATTGGAGAGCTGATCTATAACCCGAAGACACAGACCCTTCATCAAGATGTTATCGCGATTGATCTTGAACCTCGCACCATTGAATTATTAGAACTGCTGTTAACAAGCGTTGGCCACCCACTCTCTGCTGACACCATTATTGAAACCATTTGGCAGAGCAAGTTCATCTCTAAGAATGTGCTCACGAACCGCATTAGCACCTTACGTGCCCTGCTACAGCAGTACTTACCCGAATACGATGCCGCTAAGCTTTTAGTCACTTACCCCCGCAAAGGCTACTTTCTTAACCCTGCCAATATTCGTTTGGTGCCACCAGCGAAAAGCCATCGACGCGTTATCCCAACTCAGGTTGCGAGGAATAAGAACTTCAAGCTGATTTTTGCTTATAGCTTGTGTGCCATACTTGCAGTTTGTAGCGTGACGCTCGCAAGCTTGTTATGGCAACGCCAAGAAATCTCAACACAACAAACACGTCATCAACTACTGATTCCCAAAGTCGAGCTACTACTCAACCGTGTCGATTCAATCGGCTCTCAGGCGCGAAAATACCGCATACTGGTCAAAGCCATCTTGCTGCAACAACAGGTCGAATATCCATACACCGACATCGCCAACCAAGATGCTCCCAGTTACTTTCTTGATCCTATCGGTCATGCGCCATATTTCCCTGGCGCACGAAACATGCAGACCAGCGACTACGAGCTCAATATCGAGTTAAAAGACGGCACAAAACAGGGCATCTTGAAAGCGCAGATGAACCTTATTTATCCTGCGACGGGCAAGCTAGCGTTTCGCAATGAGTACACACTGCGTTTATCTGACTTACAATCGGATATTTTCCAAATGCACTCGGATGTCGCGCAATACTTCAATCTGCCTGCACCTTCGGCAAGTACGTGGCAGCTTTCGGATATTCACAAAAAAATGTTATTCGAGAATGCCTTTTCTAGCCAACCTCTCCGACAATCTGATGAGTTTGCGGCTATAACAACGGCAAGACATCTCGCCTTATACGAGCACGAACATCAAAAGCTGGAAGCGTATTTAACTCAAGTACAATCGTCGTTTGATGTTTTGCCAGATGAGCTGAGCCTCTGGTTAGGTCTATTGCATTTCAAATTAGGTAACTTAGACAGGGCAAAAGCTCTGTTAACGACACCAGATGGCGACTCACGTATCCAAAACGCACTGATTTATACCTTTGTGTCTCACATTGCTTATAAGCAGAACAAACTTGAACAGTTCCGTCTCAACTACATGGAATCACTGGTGGCGCTGCTGCGCGTTTTACCTTCCGAAACCTTGTTTGAGCGTCTTTCTCAATCTGAATCAAAAGAGACTTGCCTCCAACCGTGGAAAACGTTGCATGTTAGTGTGACCGATCAAGAAATCATAAGCCGATGGAAAGCGCTCATTAACGAGTATTGCACTAACGTAGCCAACGAAATAACTCCAAACAAAACAAAGACCTAAATATAAAATTAAGCTTTCATTAACCCCTGTTAGCTTTTGTTTTTTGCCCTTTTTCTCTCACTGAACTTAGCATGCTCGCATTCAAGCAACGGCCCAACATGAAACGGCCTTATCAATCAGGAATGTAAACCATGCTAAACAAAATGACGCTTATCGCAGCAGCAACTCTGGCTCTTTACGGCTGTGGCGGAGGTTCGTCTTCTGGCAGTGCGAATCCAAACAAAATGCCTCAAGAAAGTTTCGACGTCTCGATTCACAACTCAATCTTCGCTCCTGTACCAAACACACAATTGAGCTATTCGTTTAGCTTGGATGGCCAACCAGAGGGCGACATGAAACTGAGCTTCCAAGCGATGGATAGCGAGCAAATATTGGCAGCATTGGCACAAATCCCAAACAGCGAGGCAATGGTCCAATTGGTTAATGACTTGGTGAACTACGGCGCCGAACAGTTCTACTATTCAGACGAGCAGTACAACGACGACGAAGAGAGCAATACGCTTTACTTTGCAGGATCAGATGGTGCACTTCATGAAATCACTGACGCTTATTTCATTGGTCATCAGTTTATTGCCATGCTTATGCACAGCAGTCCGATTTTCCGCCTAAACGGTGACGACGTAAAAGAGAAAAGCCCGAATATTGACATCGGTGAAGAAACTATGTCTCTGCAAACCACTCTTACAGGCTACGCAGTTCACAACCTTCTAGACCGTTTTGAAGATCATGAGTGGGTACAAAACCTTCCTATGACAGCATCTTGCCAAGTGGTTTGGCAACAGCAAATCCGAGAGACTGGTATGCGTAAAGCGTTCTCGATCTCAGGCAAGAAAATTGAAGCGGCATACCTGATGGAAGAGAACATCTACAACCTAAACTGTGATGATATGGACTCAATGGAGTTCGCCACTTCGGCAGAACGTTGGTTTAATCCGAGCTTAGGTCTGATAGAACAAATTGAACTGCTGAAAGTACAACAAGTACAAATCAACGAAGAGAAAGTGCAGCTAACAGCGATTGAAACAAAATAAGCTCGCATTTTTTATAGATATCTCAATAAAAGAAGGCTTTGGGGGAGCACACCAAAGCCTTCATCTCGAACATCAATCTTAGGGGTGATGACACCCGAGTTTATTCTTCTATCAATAAAATACGAGTTTCGTAAGGTCGTAACACTTGATGGTTTGACGCGACTGCGCTCGCTGAGTTTTGATAGTTAGATAGCAAGTTTTTCGCCTTACTCATATCAAAACATTCTGGCAGAACGCATTCCACCTCTTCAGCGTAGTAGTTATTGATACACAGCAGCGTTTGCTTATCGTTCTGACGAGCGTAAGCGAAAATACGTTTGTGCTCTGGCAGTAAATCTTCATAACGGCCATCGGTGATGACTGGAACCTGTTTACGCAGTTCAATCAGACGCTTGTAAAAGTAGAACACCGAGTTCAAATCGGCAACCGCAGCTTCAGCATTGATTTCAGAGTAATTCTGCGCCACTTCAAGCCACGGCGTTCCCTCAGTAAAGCCCGCGTGTTTTGCACTGTTCCATTGCATTGGTGTACGTGAATTATCACGCGACTTCTGTGCCAAGATCGCCATCATGTCCTCATGAGATACACCATCACGGTTGACCATGATGTCGTACATGTTAGTACTTTCAACATCACGATATTGGCTGATTTCGGTATAATCTGGGTTGGTCATGCCGATCTCTTCCCCCTGATAAACATAAGGTGTGCCTTGCATCATGTGCACTGATGCCGCAAGCATCTTGGCAGATTCAACACGGTATTTCTCGTCGTTACCTAATCGGCTCACAACGCGTGGCTGGTCGTGGTTACACCAGAACAACGCCCCCCACCCTTTGCCATTTAAGCCCGTTTGCCAATGATTGAAGATCTGTTTTAACTGAATGAAATCAAACGGCGCTTTGGTCCATTTTTCACCATTTGGATAATCGACTTTCAGATGATGGAAGTTGAACACCATGGATAGCTCTTTGCCGTCTAGCGAAGAATATTGCTGGCAGTGCTCTAGTGTGGTGGAAGACATTTCACCCACCGTCACGCTGCCGTATTTTTGAAACACAGATTCGCTAATCTCTTGAAGGTATTCGTGCACACGTGGACCGTCGGTGTAGAAGCGGCGACCATCACCAATATCGTCACTTGGAAAATCTTGCTGTTTAGAAATCAGGTTGATAACGTCGAGACGGAAACCATCGACACCTTTGTCTGCCCAGAAGCTGATGACTTCTTTCACTTCTTCACGCACTACTGGGTTTTCCCAGTTTAAGTCCGCTTGCTCTTTAGCAAAAAGGTGCAAATAGTACTGGCCTGTTTTTTCATCCAGCGCCCAAGCGTTACCACCAAACTTTGATTGCCAGTTGTTTGGTTCAGCACCATCTACCGGATCTTTCCAGATGTAGTAATCACGGTATGGGCTGTTTTTATCACCCAGTGCAGATTGGAACCACTTGTGTTCTGTCGACGTGTGGTTCACTACAATGTCCATGATGATACGAATGCCCAACTGATGCGCTTCTGCTAGCAAAGTATCGAAATCTTCCATAGTGCCGAACTGTGGATTGATCGAGTAGTAATCGGAGATGTCATAACCGTTGTCGATCATTGGCGATTGGTAAACCGGCGTCAGCCAAATCGCATCCACACCAAGATGCTTAAGATAATCCAGCTTAGAAATGATCCCTTTGATGTCGCCCGTGCCTTTACTGCCACTATCACAAAAGCTTTTTGGGTAAATTTGATAGATGGTTGCGGTTTTCCACCAGCTCTCATCATGCTTGGTCATAGCCATTTCTAACACTCACTTACCAGTAATCGGAAACTTAAAATTTGAAAAGAAAAATAGGAGGAGGCAGCCAAGTCACTGCCTCAAATAGAATTACGCGTTTGCAGGCTCAAGCTCACCTTTGGCTTGTGCACGCTTATAAAGAATTAACGTTAATGCAGCAGGTACCAGCATTGCGACTAACATAGCCAAAGCAAAAATGCCCCAGAACTGCGGTTGGATAGACAAGATGCCCGGCAAACCGCCCACACCGATACCGTTCGCCATTACGCCCGCACTACCACAAATAGCAGCAGCACACGCACTACCGATCATCGCGCTCAGCATTGGGAACTTGTATTTCAAGTTGATGCCGTACATCGCCGGCTCGGTCACACCAAGGTAAGCAGAGATAGCCGCAGGTACTGAGATATCACGCTCGCCATGTTTTTTACTGATGATAATGATGCCGACGACCGCAGACGCTTGAGCAATATTTGAAAGCGCAATCAGAGGCCAAATTGGCGTGCCGCCTAGCTCTTGCATTAATTGAAGGTCAACCGCGTTGGTGGTGTGGTGAATACCAGTAATGACCAATGGCGCGTATAGGAAGCCGAAGATGGTTGAGCCAATCATTGCGAAGTCACCCGTCATGGCTGCTTTTGCTGCGAAAGCAACGCCGTCACCCAACATACGACCGAATGGACCAATGATAGAGTGCGCAAGAATCACAGACACAATGATTGAGACAAACGGCACGACCACTAGGTAAAGGTAAGACGGAATGATGCGTTTTAAGTTGGTTTCAATAAACGCCAGAGCCATACCAGCAAGCATTGCTGGAATCACTTGCGCCTGATAGCCCACTTTCTCGATGGCGAATAAGCCAAAGTCCCACACTTCAGGTACTTGCTTACCAATCAGGTAGGCGTTCATCAACTGCGGCGAAACCAATGTCACACCAAGCGTGATACCCAGAATCGGAGTACCGCCGAGCTTTTTCACTGTCGACCAACACACGCCAACCGGTAGGAAGAAGAAGATCGCCTCACCAATCAGCCATAAGAAAGAGTGTACCGTTGCCCAAAACTGGCTGATTTCCGTTAGCGTTTGACCATCAAACATCTTGATGTCGCCAATCACGTTACGGAAACCAAGGATCAGACCACCGGTGATGATCGCTGGTAGCAGTGGTACAAAGATTTCTGCAAGGTGGGAAATACCACGCTCAACGATATTCATGTTTTGACGAGCAGCGTTCTTCGCTTCGTCTTTGCTGGCTTCACTTTTACCCGTCAGTCCGATCAGCACCTTGTAAACTTCATCCACTTCAGTACCGATAACCACTTGGAACTGGCCTGCGTTGGTAAAACAGCCCTTCACCATCGGTAATGTTTCTAACTGTTTCGTATCTGCTTTGTCCGTATCATTTAGAACAAAACGCAAGCGAGTTAAACAGTGACTTACACTGGCAATATTGTCCGGCCCCCCGACCAGCTCAATAAGACGCTCCACGTCTTTACGCGCAATCTTACTCATAACTTTGTCCACCCTGTATTGGATACATTCGATTCATCATTTTGTTTTTATAAATGGGAACATTCCCATTTCTTAATTTTAATATTGCCATTCGAAGACAAAAAACAAAATGGGAACAGTCCCATTAATTGAGAATGATCACAGTATAATTTTAGAGCAGATCGTTTTAGTGTGGATTAACAAACGATAGGCTGTTGAGTAAAGTGAACCACTTCCTCATCGCCATTTAATTGATTGATCAGCATGTTAGCGGACTTCTCACCTGCAAGGGTATAACCTGGGTCGACACTAAATACTTTAGGGAAAAGGAAAGAGAGCAATTCATTACCACCAACACCTGTCACAACCACGTCTTCACGTGCTAACTCTTGAAGACGCTTAATCACGCCCAACGCGATGGTGTCACTGGCGCACACGATGGCCTGAGTATCAGATTGAAGGACTTTGTCTACCAACTGATAAGCACTTTCATGGCTCAACTTACCCGTTTGGAAACAAGGTGCAATTTGCTTGCGTTGACACCAAGCTTTATAAGCATTTAGACGAGCTAAGCCAGTGGTTTTGTCTTCAGGATCAACACCAATATAAGCAATGCGAGATAAAGATTGCTGCTCAAGGTGAGACAAAGCCATGTCTATCACACCTTGGTTATCGTAGTTGATCGAAGAAACCATTTGCGTGTCCATCGCGATCACGACGATACGATTCCCCCACTCCGCCAATGCTCGCTCATCACATCCAGTAAAACCAAACACGATCACCCCATCGACGTTGCGACGTTTAAGCACATCCAAATGCTCATTGGTTTTATCGCGATCGAATTGGCTTTCCATGATCACCGCATCATAACCAGCGGAATACAAAGCATTGAGCATGGTACCAACGGCGCGATTTTCTGATGGTGAATCTAAACGGGAGATGATAACCCCAATAACTTTTTGGCTGCCGCCACGCATTGATTGCGCAGATTTGGACGGCACATAACCAGATTCACGAATAATTTGCTCAACCTTCTCTCGCGTTTGGGGTTTCACTTTTGGATCGTTAGTAAGCACACGGCTTACTGTCGATTTGCCCACGCCTGCCAATTTTGCGATATCAAGAATGGTGAGTTTTTTGCTCATAAGTGTTCAGACTAAAAGAAGGAATCAAACAAAAGGGAAGCAGTGGCTTCCCTTATCTCAGTCAGTAATGAAGATTACTTGTTTAAGTACGCAGGCACATCTGCAATGCTATCTAATACTACCGTTGCAATGGCTTCGCCCTGTTCCGTTACTGGCTTACCAGTGCGAACCAAAATCTTAGTGCCAACGCCTGCCGCTTCTGCTGCCATCATGTCTTCAGCTTTATCGCCGATCATCACAGATTTCTCCATGTCGATCTTCAAGAAGTCACGCGCAGAAATGAACATGCCTGGTTTTGGCTTACGGCACGCACAATCTTGCTTGTACTCGCCAATGCCATGTTCTGGATGATGTGGACAGTAATAGATACCATCGAACTCAACACCATTATCAGCAAAGTTCCAATCCATCCATTGAGTCAGAGACAAGAAACGGTCTTCACTGAATTTACCGCGTGCGATGCCCGATTGATTCGTCACTAACACTAGAAGGTAGCCTTTATCTTTTAGCGCTTTCGTCGCTTCAAATACACCATCAATGTACTCAAAATCATGTTCGTCATGAACGTAGCCGTGGTCAACGTTTATCACGCCATCACGATCGATAAAAACAGCAGGTTTTGCCAAAACGTATTTCTCTATTAACTCGGTTTAATCAGATTATTACATACCTTATAAACTTCAACACTATCTAATTCATTCTAGGCCTCGACAAAACGGTTGATTTGTTGGGCAAGAATCGGTAAATCTGAGGGTGCCCCGCCGTCTACCTCCTGCTTGTTATCTATACATCTTCGTTTCAAAACAGAACATCCATACATTTAGACGTCTAGACGTAAAAATATCTATTGACTTCATTCTGCTTAACCCATAGCATCAACTGAAAATTGAGATAAAGCTCAACATTAAGTTCTGTCAAAGGCCGTTTTTGACAGCGAAGTTCCCCGTATCTTTGGGCAGGTTGAAACATGATAGAAATAAAAAACGTCAATAAAGTGTTCTACCAAGGCAGTAAGGAAATCCTTGCCCTGAAAGACATTAACCTACACATCGACAAAGGCACCATCTTTGGTGTTATCGGTTCATCAGGTGCTGGTAAAAGTACGCTGATCCGCTGTGTCAACATGCTAGAAGCACCGACTTCTGGTTCCATCATCGTTGATGGTGTAGATCTAACCAAACTCAGTAAAAAACAACTAGTCGAAACACGCCGTAACATTGGCATGATCTTCCAGCACTTTAACCTGCTTTCGTCTCGTACTGTGTTTGATAATGTGGCATTACCCCTAGAACTGGCAGGTAAAGACAAATCGCAAATCACAACAAAAGTAACTGAGTTGCTAAAGCTTGTAGGCTTAGCCGACAAACACGAGAGCTACCCATCTAACTTAAGTGGCGGACAAAAACAGCGTGTGGCAATTGCTCGTGCATTAGCATCCGATCCTAGCGTGCTGCTTTGTGATGAGGCCACTAGTGCGCTAGACCCGGCAACAACTCAATCTATCCTTGAGTTATTGAAAGAGATCAACCGCAAACTCAACATCACGATTTTACTTATCACTCACGAAATGGAAGTCGTAAAAAGTATCTGTCACGAAGTAGCAATCATCGGTGGTGGTGAGCTGGTGGAAAAAGGCACCGTTGGCGATATTTTTGCGCACCCTAAGACAGAGCTAGCGCACCAATTCATTCGCTCAACGCTGGATCTTTCCATTCCTGAAGATTACCAAGCTCGTCTGCAAGCAGAGCGTGTTGATGGCAGCTACCCGCTGGTTCGCTTAGAGTTTACTGGCGCAACCGTCGATGCACCGTTAATGTCGCAAATTTCTCGTAAATACAATATTGATGTGAGTATTTTGAGTTCCGACCTTGATTACGCTGGTGGCGTGAAATTCGGCATGATGGTCGCAGAGCTATTTGGTAACGAAGAAGATGACAACGCAGCTCTTGAATACCTGCGTAAGCACAACGTAAAAGTAGAGGTACTTGGTTATGTCCTTTAATACGATTTCTGAATGGCTGAGCTTAAACAGCAAACTACTTTTAGGTGCAACGTGGGAAACGCTTTACATGGTTGCGGTTGCCGGATTAGTCGGCTTTGCTGTGGGTATTCCATTAGGCGTAATCCTCCATATTACTAAGAAAGGCGGCCTACTTGAAAACACCAAACTAAATAGCGGCTTAGGCGCTATCGTTAACATTGGTCGTTCTGTGCCATTCCTCGTACTGATGGTTGCGATTATTCCAGTGACAAAAATGCTAGTTGGAACCTTTATCGGTACAACCGCAGCAATCGTCCCACTGACTATTGGCGCCATTCCTTTTGTCGCTCGTCTTATTGAAGGTGCTTTATTAGAAGTACCGACAGGCTTGGTGGAAGCAGCGCAGTCAATGGGGGCGACACCAACACAGATCATCACAAAAGTTCTACTACCTGAAGCAATGCCGACTATTGTTAACTCAGTAACGATTACCTTGGTCACTCTCGTTAGCTACTCAGCTATGGCGGGTACGGTAGGCGGCGGCGGCCTAGGTGACGTAGCCATTCGTTACGGTTTCCACCGCTACGATGTAACTATCATGGCCGTGACTGTCGTGATGTTGATTGTTCTAGTACAGATTATTCAGTCTATCGGTGACGCAGTGGTGCGCCGTGTAGACCACAGATAAGTATCAAAAATACAAATTATAAGGAGATAAAGATGAAATTTAGCCTTAAAGGTCTTTTGACTGTAGCAACGGCTGCCTCTGCTCTTGCTCTAGCGGGTTGCGGCGACAAAGAAGTAGACGTAAACAAAGTAAAAGTTGGCGTTATTGCTGGTGCTGAAGCACAAGTAGCCGAAGTTGCCGCTAAAGTAGCAAAAGAGAAATACAACCTAGACGTTGAGCTAGTAACATTTACCGATTACGTAACACCAAACGCCGCTCTGGATGATGGTTCAGTAGACGCGAATGCGTTCCAACACAAACCATACCTAGATCAACAAGTGAAAGACCGCGGCTACAAACTGGCTATCGCGGGTAACTCATTCGTTTACCCTATTGCTGGTTACTCAAAGCAAGTAAAATCAATTGATGAAATTCAAGATGGCGCACGCATCGCAGTACCAAACGACCCAACTAACCTAGGTCGCTCACTACTGCTTCTTGAGCAACAAGGTTTGATTACGCTACGTGATGGCGTTGGTCTACTCGCTACAGTACGTGACATCGTAGGCAACCCTAAAAATATCGAAATCATTGAACTAGAAGCCCCACAGCTTCCGCGTTCATTGGATGACGTAACGCTATCTATCATCAACACCACTTACGCAAGCTCTATCGACCTATCGCCAGAGCGTGACGGCGTGTTCGTTGAAGATAAAGACTCACCATACGTAAACCTAATTGTCGCTCGCGAAGAAAATGTTAATGCGCAAAACGTACAAAACTTCGTAAAAGCTTACCAAACGGAAGAAGTTTACGAAGCGGCAAAAGAGCTGTTCAAAGGCGGTGTTGTGAAAGGTTGGTAATCCCACTTTTCAAAACATGACTGAAAACAACGTTCTAAACACAAAAGGGCTGATGTGAAAACATCAGCCCTTTCTATTTGTCTATCTACCCATTTAAGTAGCTTCAATTCGCTACTTAAGATGGTCCCAAGAGATATTCGACACGATTCGGCAGTCATCACACTTAAAATGAAATATGTCATGTAGTGGCTCATCGAGTAGCCACTCTCCACCGCATTTTGGACACTTGCGCGCTTTCTCGCTCTCCAGCGACTGACCACCGACACGATACTGGTAATAGTACGTAGGGATCTTCGTGATGTATTCGATACGGCCACGTAAGTCCCAACCTCGGCGAAACAGCACACTATCCACATCGCAAATTTCGTGCAGCGCCGCATGTTCCGCTCGGCAGCCCCCTGCCATTTGGATTTCATCACACGCTTGCCACTCAGTCTGCCACTTAATGACGGCTTTATGGTCTCCATTAAGTGTTGGCTCATTACGATACAAAGGAATTGGCAACAGGGTTTCACCACTTCGCAAAGGCGAACACGTATGAACATAAGTCGTGTACAACACTTGCCAGCTAGGTGTCTCTTCTTCGGCTGCTTGTTCTGAATTCAAATCACGCCCCAGCATACGCATTTTCGGAGCAAGCAAAGACGCATCCGACAAACGGTTCATGCACACTTTGACGAAATCTGAGTGATAACGTGGATGCAAGCTGTCTTGTTCTGGGCAAACAACACGAACGAAAAATTCACCTTCTCCCATCACTATCGGAAATTCACGACCCAATACTTGGCCGTTGTAACGCAGAGCATCCATCAAGCCATTAATGGCTTTGTCTACCGCGCTGACGGTGGTGTTATCAAAACACTCAAACTGCAACTCAACAACATACATACTTAGACGGCAGCCTCTAACTTATTCAAGAACTCAACCAATGAATCTGCCAATACATCACGTTTAGAGGTGCCCAAACGCTCTAGAATCACATTGCCAGTGAGGTTACAAATAGAAATCACATCCATTTCCTCATCTGTCGCTGCGATAAATACTGTTGGTTTAAGTTTCAAGCGGCGCTGCGTCACCAAATGACCAAGAATATTTTCTTGTAGGCGCACGAAATCGTCATCGCTCCACACTTGCAGCAGCGTCAACGAATTACCTTGCCAAGTTGCCTCCATATCAGAGCAGTATTGAGAACCATAAAAGGCTTTAACATCATCTTGCAGTGACAACTCAATCGCATTTTCCACATTGGTGAAATCGGCCATTTCATCACGTGCGACCGCTTTCCAAAGCACCTTTCCATCACGCTTCTCTTCGACACAAGGAGAAACAAGCTCTGCAAGCTCTTCACTGCTTGGCAACTCATTGTGCTTAGCTTGCCAAGCTTGTTGGTAGCGCAGGCTGAACTCTTGTAGCGCCTGAGTAACGTTTTGGGTCATGAAGGTCTCCTCATTCCTTATTTATCAGATAGCCGTACTTGCCGGATGGCAATTGACCAGCGGATTCAGTAAAATTCTCGCCATTCTAATCGAAAACGACCACAAAGTATGAGCAAATATTCTGACGCTAAAGAGCTTGCTGGCTTAACACTAGGTAAAACGACCGAGTATGCGAACCAGTATGACCCAAGCTTGCTGCAACCAGTCCCTCGCAGCCTGAACCGAGATGACCTCCAGTTAGGCGATACTCTGCCTTTCATGGGGCACGACATTTGGACGCTGTACGAACTGTCTTGGTTAAATAGTAAAGGTTTACCACAAGTGGCCGTTGGCGAAGTATACATTCCAGCCACCAGCGCAAACTTGATTGAATCGAAGTCTTTCAAACTGTACTTAAACAGCTATAACCAAACCCGCTTTGCAAGCTGGGAAGAAGTGACTGAGCGTTTAACACAAGACCTTTCTGAATGCGCAGGTGAAAAGGTGCTGGTTGAGGTGAATCCAGTGACCCACTATACCAATCAACCTATCGTGACAATGGACGGTGAATGTGTAGATGACCAAGACATTGACATCACCAGTTACGATTTTGATGCCGATTTGCTTGAAGGTGCGGCAGGTAAAATACAAGTTGAAGAGGTGCTACATAGCCACCTATTGAAATCAAACTGTTTGATCACTAACCAACCCGACTGGGGCAGTGTAGAAATTCGCTACCAAGGCGCAAAAATAGATCGTGAGAAGCTGTTACGTTACTTAGTGTCTTTCCGCGAGCACAATGAGTTCCACGAACAGTGTGTAGAGCGTATTTTTACGGATCTAATGAAATACTGCCAACCAAGTAAACTGACCGTATTTGCCCGCTATACGCGCCGTGGAGGCTTGGATATCAACCCTTACCGCTCAACGGAACAAGATAAGCCAGCTCACAATCACCGTATGGCTCGTCAGTAAACGCATAGGCAACAGAAATAAGTTCGGCAATCTAAAGGGTTGCCGGACGTTTTTATTGTCCAAGCATGTTACTATATCAAATGGCTTCAACCCGCATTTAAACGGCTAATTGAGGCTTTTCGCCGTTATCGCCATATCTAAAAACAGTTCGAGGGAACGAAAGGATGTTTTGGGACAGTTCGCGTCTATTCAAGTTGATTGGCTTTCTTTGCTTGCTGTTTGTACAGCCACTTCATGCTACCATTTTATCGTCCGCGTTACTCAACGAAGCACAACAATTGGCGGAAATAGAGCCATCACAAGCAAAACAAGCGGCAACCAACTATTTGTCACAGCGTGAACTAACAGAACGCAAAGAAAGTGACAGCCCTTCAGCCATGTCTCGCGACGAAACAGATCGTAGCGTTCGCACACCAAGCAGCACCATCGAAGCTCACAAGATTATCGCTCAGGCAGATTACGCCATGGGTAATGTTCGTTCGGCTATCGAGCACCTAAATAAAGCGGAACGCTTAGCGCAAGAATATCAATTGCCGTACATGGACTTAGATCTCCAGCTGATGCGCAACCAAATGATTTGGATGTACGACGAAAACTACTCAAAAGCGGAAGACACGCTTAACCAAATTGAACAACAGCTCGATGAAGCCGATGCCGTATTACAACGCACCGACAGTGTTCGCTACCGACTAGTGATGCAAAGAGCACTCCTCGCTTCACATAGTGGCGATATCATTAAAGCGGAAAACTTGTACTCTGAAGCAAAGACCATGCTTGACGATAGCCGCTCTGAGTTAGCCTTGATCGACTACTACACAGCCGTCGGCGAGTTTTACCTCAATAGCAAGAAATACAATTTGGCTTTGTCAGAACTGCTATACGGTTATTGGCAATCTATTGAAAGTAACAGTGGTGCAAGATTAGCAAAAGTGAATCGCCTTTTGGCTAGGCTCTTCCAGGAGCGACGAGTGTACGACAAAGCGATCGAATACTTATCTCAAGCCGCAGATTTTTATGACTCTTACCCTAGCTCTCCGATCCTAGCGGACGTCCTAGAGCAAATGGGCGACATCTACTTTTATCAGGGTAAGTTTAACCTTGCGTTAGTGCATTACTTCAACGTGCTTGACCATGAAAGTACCAGTAAGAACATCAATAGAATCATTAAAATTCGCTTAAGCTTGGCGGCTACCTACCTACAACTCTATAACTACGCGCTAGCAGAGCAGTACTTAGACCGCTCTAAAGAGCTTTTAGAATACACCAATATTCCTAAGCTTGAAGCAAAGGCTGCCCTGCTTCAGTCAGGTCTGGCTTATCATCAAAATGACAGTAAAGACGTCATTACTAATGCTAAGCTGGCGTTAGCGCTTGCTGAAAAGTCACCTGAAAATAACAACTTCATTAAGCAGCAGTCATACCGTTTACTTGGGTTGGGTTACGAGCAGGCAGGCGAATACAAACTTTCTCTGCAAGCTTATAAAAAATACACCAACCTCGTTCGTCTAGAACAAAAGCAGCTTAACCAAATCAGTGAGGATGCGTTCCGTCAGCAAAAAGAATTTGCCGAACAAACCATCCATTACATCGGTCAATCAGAACGCTTAGAGCAAGTGGAAAGAGAGCATCGTAAATTCCAGAAAATCTCATTTGCATTGTTTATTACTGTCTTGGTCATGTTTTTGTTCATTATGCGCCGTGGTGTCATTATGCAGCGCCAAGCAAGTGAAATCGAAAAACTGCGTAACGACCTCTTCACCCACTCTCGCTCTCGTTTACGTAACTTGCGTATGCTGAATGTTAAGCTTTCTCGCTCATTGAAAAAGTCGAGCGAAACTTTCGAGCAATGGCAAATGGGTGAATTGATCCACGAACCACTTAATGATCGCCTACGCTTTGTTATGATCGATTTGCCATTCTTACGAAGCATGTACGTCCATAACGGCTATAAGGCAGGTCTAGAACTAGAACGGGCATTTGGCGACTTCCTTGCGGAAAAAATAGAAAAACCGTCGCGTCTTTACCATTTCTCAGATGCGAACTTACTCTACATAGAACCGAACGCTGACCGTGATGCTTCTGCCGAAGTCATGTTCGAAAAATTCCAGACTTGGGTGGATGAGTTCGCACAGCAGCACAACGTCAATCGTATTATTCGTATGGGCATCAGTGATTATCCGTTCTTACCCCGAGCCTACACTGCAATTAACGATGAGGAATTACTTGATCTGTTGTTACTTGCGACTCACATCGCACGAGAAGTCAGCTTGAAGGATAAGCAAAGCCACTGGGTGTTCTTAAAAGCCATCGATAATGCGCCTGCTGCTAGCTTTGCAACAGGTAACATAAGAACTGCCTGTCAACATGCCATTAGCCAAGGCCTGATCAAGATCCATTCGTCCTACAAGAATGAGGACGACATCAAGAAAATATTAAAAAATGGATAATTAAACGCCTGTTGAACGTAATAACTAATGACGCTATAAAGTTTTTTGTTATTATCAGATAATTGTCAGTAGTACATGGACTTAACCGTAGTCACTTCATGGGAATCTTGGAATCCGATATTCAGTCGCAGCTGCATCAGCTGAGTTGTCAACTTGACCAACTCAGACTGACTCATCGTGATACTTCACTCAAATTCAAACGTGAACAACAAGTTCTTAAACGCGTTGTGGCATCATTGTCTTCAGCTTGCCAGGGTTCGAATACTCAGGTATCCAACTACCTATTTGAAATCCAACAAGAGCTGCAACATCAAAAAGATATCAGCACTCTTATCCCGCGTTTAGCGGTATTAGAGAGGATGCTCAAACAGCAGTCGAAGACGATGGATAAACAAAACGGTTACCTTGACGAACAAATCAAGCACAGTGGTGAAACACTGCAACGTGTCACGGGCTTACCTGCGCAGTTAAAACGTGAACTACGGAACCTGATGAGTTTCTCTGAAGTTCACGCCAGCAATAAAGCTGATCAAGCCACTAAGCTACTGAGTATTTACGAACGCGCTCTGAAAATCATCACGTCTAATTCACGTCTACATCTTAGTGAATTTGAAAACAATCCCGACAGATCTCAGCTTGAGTGCTTAGCCAGCGACCTCCAACATACTATTACAGAGCTGGATTTCGAGGGAGAATCAGGCGATAGATTGCTGGATATTCGCGCTAAGTTGCTCCTTGGCGTGAGTGCCGAGTCTCTCATTGAGCTTACGCTCTCAACGCTGAAATTGGTTGTCGAAGCAACAAAGTTCGAGCGCGAGGCGTCTAGCCAATTCCTTGATCAGCTGAACACTTCTCTCGCAAGTAACCTAAAAACCGTTCATCAGAACGTCGACCAGCATCATACCTACTTTGAACACCGCCAAGAGCTCAACATAGAAATGAACAGCTTGGTTGAATTAAGCCAAAAGTCACTTAATCAAGCTCAAGATATTGCGGTTGTGAAAAAAGAAATCACGCCTCTTCTCGAAAAAATGGCGTCGCTGACAGAGCGACTGAAAATGACGGAAGAGCGAGAGCAAGCGCTGCAAGAGCGGTTAAGTTACAGTAAGAACCAACTCGAAGCGGTATTTGAAACTACGCAAGATTATCGTCGACGCTTAGATGACCAAGCTCAGCGTATGTTGCTCGACCCGCTGACTAAAGTTTATAACCGCACTGCATTTAACGATCGACTAGAGCTAGAGTATCGCCGTTGGATTCGCTCTCAGCAAAACCTTCGTGTTGTGCTATTTGATGTAGACAACTTCAAAGCGGTGAATGATAGCTATGGTTATACGGCTGGCGATAAAGCGCTGAAGATCATCGCTCGTACTATTAACAAGCGCGTATCAGAAACGGAAACAGTAGCTCGCTTTGGTGGCGAGGAGTTTATTCTACTCGTCCCGGAACAATCTGAAGAATACACACTGGATCTGATTAAGCATATCCAGCGTGATATTAGCCAATTACCCTTTAAGTTCCGTGAGCAAAATATCATGATTACCTTAGCTGCTGTATCGACGTCTTTCAAAGAGTCCGATACGCCAGAGTATGTGCTCGATCGTCTTGGCAAGATGCTTGCGGACGCTAAAAAACGTGGAACAAACCAGCTTAACTGGAGCTAAGATTCGTACAAAAAGCGAGCAAACAAACCAAATTTGGTGCAATCTACGCTTTATAACCACCCATTTTCAACGAGTTATCACATTTCTTCCCTTTTAGTCTGCTAAGCTGTAAAAACCCAAGTCACTTCAAAATGATGTATTTATAAAAGGCAAATGTATCATCTTGAGGTTGCTTGGGAGTTGATAACCATAAAACCAAATCGGCCAACTACCTTTCATCAAACCATACGTATAACACCCAAAAGGTAAGTTGGTACTTTCCCTCAAATTAATGCAACACAAGGAGGCGTTATGATTACCCATATAAGCCCCGCTGGTAGCATGGACTTGCTATCTCAACTAGAAGTAGAGCGCTTAAAGAACACAGCCTCGAGTGAACTTTATCAGCTGTACCGTAATTGCACATTAGCGGTGTTGAACTCCGGTAGCCATACCGATAACTCGAAAGAACTGCTCGATAAATACCAATCGTTTGATGTCAACGTCGTGCGTCGTGAGCGTGGTATTAAGCTTGAACTGACTAATCCGCCAGAGCACGCTTTTGTTGACGGCGAAATAATTAAAGGTATCCAAGAGCATCTGTTCTCCGTATTGCGTGATATCGTTTACGTAAACATGCATTTGGCAGACGCCCAGCGGCTCAACCTTACTAACCCAATTCACATTACGAACCTCGTGTTCGGCATTCTTCGTAATGCAAGAGCATTAACTCCAGGTATCGCACCGAATCTTGTCGTATGTTGGGGTGGTCACTCTATCAATGGAGTGGAGTATCAGTACACACGTGAAGTGGGTAACGAACTGGGCCTGCGTGAACTTAACATCTGTACAGGTTGCGGCCCTGGCGCAATGGAAGGGCCGATGAAAGGTGCAGCGATTGGGCACGCAAAGCAACGTTATACTCAGCAACGTTATCTTGGTTTAACCGAGCCCTCGATTATTGCGGCCGAGCCACCAAACCCAATAGTAAATGAACTGGTCATCATGCCCGACATCGAAAAGCGCTTGGAAGCCTTCGTCCGTATGGCTCATGGTATCGTTATTTTCCCAGGTGGCCCGGGCACAGCGGAAGAGCTACTGTACATTCTTGGCATCATGATGCACCCGGATAACGCCGATCAGCCAATGCCTATCGTATTAACAGGACCAAAAGAGAGTGAAGAGTACTTCCGCTCTATTGATGAGTTCATTCGCGACACACTTGGTGAGGAAGGGCAAAAGCACTACGAGATCATCATTGACGACCCGGCAGAAGTCGCTCGTATTATGAAACGCTCCATGGACTCGGTACGCCTTCACCGAAAAGAGAAAGGCGATGCGTACAGCTTTAACTGGTCATTGAAAATTGAGCCAAACTTCCAACTGCCATTTGAACCTACTCATGAGTCGATGGAACAATTGGATTTAAGCCTAGATCAAGAACCGCAAGTTTTAGCGGCCAACTTGCGTCAAGCCTTCTCTGGCATAGTTGCAGGTAACGTAAAGGCTGAAGGTATTCGAGAAATAGAACGTAGAGGGCCTTTCACCATTCATGGCGACGCAGTCCTCATGAAAAAACTCGATAAGTTGCTAAAAGACTTTGTCGAACAGCACCGAATGAAATTACCTGGCGGTTCAGACTACGAACCGTGTTATCGAATCGCTCACCCGGAAATTGGTGGTCGATAGTCAGGCTAGCATTCGTTACACTAGGGGCATTACGCCCCTTTTTTATTGCTAAGTCATTATGTCTATTCATCTTGTTATCATTGATGCCCTAAACCTGATCCGCCGAGTGCACTCAGCACAACCAGATCCAACCGACATAGCAAGAACCATAAGCACAACGCAAAGAACCCTCACTCGCATTCTGTCAGAGGCCAACCCGACACACATCATCGCAGTTTTTGATCACCACGAACAAGACAGAGGTTGGCGCGCTGAAATTCTCCCTGACTATAAGCAAAACCGAAAACCAATGCCTCTGCCACTACTGCAAGGGTTAGATGCGATTCAACAAGCGTGGTGGGAGCAAGGTATTGATTCATTGCTGTCTGAAGGCGATGAAGCAGATGATTTGGTTGCTACACTCGCAACGAAAGTGGCCAGCCATGGTGAAAAAGTCACCATCGTTTCGACTGACAAAGGTTACTGCCAGCTACTTTCCCCTACCCTACAAATCCGTGATTATTTCCAACATCGTTGGTTAGATGAACCATTTATCGAAAAAGAGTTCGGCGTAAAACCAAGTCAACTAGCGGATTACTGGGGATTGACAGGGATAAGCTCTAGCCAGGTTCCGGGCGTACCTGGAATTGGCCCGAAAGCAGCGAAAGAGATTCTCACTCAGTTTGAGAGTATTGAAGCTGCCTACGCTAGTGAAGATCTCGTACCGAAATACCGTAAAAAATTGGATGAGCACATTGAGTCTGCTCGTTTATGTAAACGCGTCGCCGCTTTAAAGTGCGATATAGAACTAGGCTTTAACTTGCAAGATATTCGCTTTTTAGGACCAAACAAAGCGGAGTAGTGCCCGATGGTAGTTTCACACCATGAAACCCTCAGATATTAAAAAAGCGCCATTTGAAGGCGCTTTTTCTATTCTAATCACTATCCCCAAAAGACTCAGGGAATAAAGTTAGTAAGGTGAAATATTCGACAGACATTGGATATGAATCGTGATCTCTTCACGATCATGATACAAATGTTTAGCTTGTAGCTTGAACTTTACCTTATTATCAATGAGGAACTGCTTCAGATTTTCAAGGTCTTGCAGCACTTCGTCATAACGCCCTTTCATTGGCAGCTTAAGGTTAAAGATGGCCTCTTTTGCCCAACCTTTTAACAGCCACTGTCCCATCAGGTGAGCAACACGAGCTGGCTTTTCCACCATGTCACAAACAATCCATGTTACGTTCTTGCGGTCTGGTTCGAACTTAAAGCCATCCACCATATGGTGTTTGATCTGGCCAGTTTCCATCAAACTGTCTGCCATCATGCCGTTATCAACGCAGTGAACGAACATTGAGCGCTTCACTAATTGGTACGTCCAACCGCCTGGACATGCACCTAAATCCACACCCCACATACCTGGTGCCAAACGCTCATCCCACTCTTCACGTGGAATAAAGACATGAAATGCTTCTTCCAGTTTAAGTGTTGAACGACTTGGAGCGTCTGCTGGGAATTTAAGGCGAGGGATACCCATGAAGAACTGTGAGTTGTTGTCAGTGTAAGAGTAACCAACGTAACAGTGTCCAGGCTCAACAAAGCAAATGTGCAGTACTGGTTTTTTCGCGTTATCTTTGTTCAGCATTAAGCCTTTGCCGCGCAACGCTTGACGCATTGGGACGGTAAACTTACGGCAGAATTTCAGTAGCTCTTTCGCTTCATTTGTATCTGGCGTTTCAATTCTCAAATCACCACAACGAGGGAATGCTTCAATGTCTGCTAGTTCATTCAAAATTGGACTAATGCGGTCATCACTTGGCAACGATTGAAACTCAGCTGCTACCGCAAACATTTGTCGAGCAAAAATTAAAGACTTAAAGTCTAAACCTCTCGCAAGTTTGTCGGCATCTCCATCTTGGTAACACTCGAAGACAACATAACCTGAGTTTCTCTTCACACGAGGGAAGCCATACACTTCCAACTGTGTCGCTTTGTCCTGAATTTCACCAGCACACTCTTTCTCAAAGCCAGAACGGCAATAGAGCATTAGTTGTTTCACTTGGAGACCTCTTTGATATTGAACGCAGCAAAAAAGAACAGACACCAACCAATCATGAACAGCAACCCTCCTACAGGAGTAATTGGCCCAAACCACTTAATGCCCGTCAGCGCCAGCGCGTAAAGACTGCCGCTAAAACAAAAGATGCCGATAATAAAGCAAATCGCCGCAATGAAAAAATACTTTTGTGCTTTTTGTCCCAAATTGAGCAGAAGCAGAATGGCACAAAACACAATCGCCAACGTGTGAATAAATTGATACAGAACTCCGGTCTCAAATACACCGAGCAAATAAGGGGCCAGTGTCGCTTTTAGCCCATGAGCAGCAAATGCTCCAAGAGCGACCGAAAGCAGCCCAGACAAACCAGAAAATGAGAGTAACCACTTACTTTTCACTGTACACCTCTTGTATAAACGCCGCTAACTGCTCTATCGCGAGTGCAATGTTACCCACTTCAGTATGACCTGAGATCTTGCGCGGTTTGAAGCTGTGGTCACCATCAGGTAAAAAGCTCACCGTTACTTGTGACGAAAGGACGAAATCATCGAATTCCTCACGCTTACCAAAGGTGTCTCGTTCCCCTTGCAGAATCAGCGTAGGTTTCTCAATGGTTGCTAAGTGCTCGCCTTTGTATTTCTCTGGCTTTCCTGGCGGGTGAAATGGAAACCCTAAACAGGCAATGCCCGCCACCAGCTCATTTTCAGCCAACAAGCTCGACATACGACCGCCCATTGACTTACCACCAATAACCACGGGAGAAGAAGTAAAGTGAGCGATCACTTCGCTGTATGCTTCGAGCAACTTTGGCGCGCGATCGGGCGGACGCTTTTTGCCATCTTCCGAACGTTTCACCATGTAAGGGAAATTAAAACGCACTACACGAATACCTTGCTCCACTAATCCTTTGGCGACCGCTGTCATGAAGTCATGCTCCATCCCCGCACCTGCGCCGTGAGCAAAAATAAACAGCGGTCCGTTTTCAGGCCCCTCAGCTATCCAGTGATTCATCCAATACTTCCTCTTGTTCTTTTCTCGCGGTTGCTAACATCCAATCTCTAAACGTTGCGATTCGGCCCATATCTGCCTGCTGTTCATGACACACCACATAGAATGCATTCTTGGATATCAACACCTCGTCGAATGGTGCAATGAGTCGCCCGGCTTCCATTTCAGGTTTGGCGAGTACGTTGTTACCGAGCGCGACCCCCTGACCGTGCGCAGCAGCCTGTAGCACCATCGTTGAGTGACTAAAAATAGGACCGTGGTTTACGTTGATGCCTTCAATGTTGTAATGACGAGCAAACTGCTTCCAGTCTTTACGCGAAGTATCGTGTAACAAAGTATGTAATTTGAGGTCACTTAAAGATTCTAATGGTTTGTTACCCAAAAGTAATGAAGGTGAACAAAGTGGGATCAAAAACTCTTGGTACAATTTATCTGCTCGCAAACCTGGCCAGTTCCCACGGCCATAGTAGATCGCCACATCAACATCATCAGTCAGTGAGCCTTCATCCATATCTACGGCTTTAATACGAACATCGATATCGGGCTCTTGAGCATTAAAATCGGCCAAACGAGGTACAAGCCATTGGATAGCAAAACTCGGCGGTAGGCTAATCGTCAATGCCCCTTTTTCGCTACGTTCCAACACCTTATCTGTCGCTTCCGCAATCGAGGTGAAAATATCTTTGATATCGAGAAAGTAACTTTGGCCTTCTTCTGTTAACAACAAAGAACGATTACGTCGACGGAAGAGCTTCAATGATAAGAACTCTTCAAGCGCTTTAATCTGGTGACTGACCGCGGCTTGAGTAACAAATAACTCTTCTGCTGCTCGTGTAAAACTGAGATGACGAGCAGCCGCTTCGAAGACTCGAAGCGAATTTAATGGAGGCAATCTGCGGGACATATGGGACCTCTAATAGGATTAGTTTTTTTAATCTGAAACATTATAAAATGTCCGTTGTCGAACAGCCAGATAAATTCTATATTTCACCCCGCAACACGGGCCTGAACGGCTTGATTTCTTTGGAAATCAATTGGCTTCGTTGTTGCGATGTTGTGTTTGCAAACTCGTATTTCGAGTTAGGTAGATTTCTACCATAATGTTTTGTCCACACTCCCTGTGACAAAACATATACTTCCTGTATTTATTTTTGACCTGTCTGTCAAATTTGTTACACCGCCTAAATTAGGCGGTGTTTTTTTATCTATCAAAAATCTCATCCGCATATCTGGCAGCAATATCACTTTATTACTCTTCTTTCGGATTAATTATCGTCATATCACACAAAGTGTATGGTTTTGCGATAAGCCTCAACATTATGCTAAGTAATGGTTGTCTGTAACGCGATCAAAAACAAAAAAGGCGCAAATTGATGTCTCAATTTGCGCCTTTTAACATATTTTAACAGTCAGCTATGGACGGTAAACTTTTACGTTGCTGAAGCCTTGCTCTTGCAAGTAAAGCGCTTGCAGACGGCTCATCACACCGCGGTCACAGTAAAGTAGGTATGTCTTAGACTGGTCTAAGTCACCAAACTGTGTACCCAGCTTGTAGAAAGGGATATGTTTCACATCCACACCTTCGATTTCAAGTGGGTTATCGTCTTCCTCTTCAGGACTACGAATATCTAGCACAACCGCGTGCTCTTCTACCGCTTGAACTTGCTCTACTTCTGGTGCGGCTTGCTCAGACTCTTTCGCAATATCACGAATGTCCATCATGCGAGCTTCTTGAACCACTTGCTCAAGGATACTAAAGTCGAATTTCTCTTCTTCAGCTTCTAGCTTGCCTTTCACCGCTTTCACGGTTGGCTTCTTAGAGATAACACCACAGTATTCTGGCATTGTCTTCGCGAAATCTTCTGTGCCGATTTCACGTGCTAGATTGATGATGTCTTCTTTATCCCAGTTGATAAGTGGACGCAGAATCAGCGTGTCAGTTACGTTATCGATGTGGCGTAGATTGGTTAGCGTTTGGCTCGATACTTGACCTAGCGCTTCACCTGTTACCAATGCTTCGATCTTCATCTTCTGAGCGATCATGCCTGCTGCACGCATAAACATACGCTTCAAGATCACGCCCATTTGGCCGTCATCGACTTTCTCTAGGATTTCCGCAACCACAGGCTCGAAATCAACTGAGATAAAACGTACTTTTGCTGAAGAACCGTATTTGTTCCATAGGTAGTGAGAAACCTGCTTAACGCCGATTTCGTGTGCTGGACCACCTAAGTTAAAGAAGCAGTAATGTACTTTTGAACCACGCTTGATATGAAGATAGCTTGAAACACCAGAGTCGAAACCACCCGAGATCAGGCTTAACACGTCTTCTTGCGTACCCAGTGGGAAACCACCTAGGCCTTTATGACGAGACAATACTTGGTTTAGCTTGTCGTTCGAGACTTCTACCTTGATCGTCACGTCTGGGTTTCGTAGCTTAACACTAGCGCTTTCAATCGCTTGATTTAAACCACCGCCTACATAACGCTCTAGTTCAATAGAGGTAAAGTCATGCTTGCCACGACGCTTCGCACGTACAACAAAGGTTTTATTTTCGAGTGCAGCACGGTTGAGTTCTAGTACTTGCTCGAAGATATCGTGCAAGTCTTTAAATTCAGTTTGCTTCACTTCCAGTACGTGGTGAATGCCTGGTGTATGAGTCAAAACCTCAAGAACTTCAGCGTGGAATTCGTTACTCTCAGAGGTCACTTCAATGTGATCACGACGGTTAAATACCGCGACAGACTCCGTGCGGCTCTTAATGATGTTACGAATGTTGCACTCTAAAATCTTTGTGAAGCGCTTACGCACAGATTCACTTTTTACAAAAATTTCTGGATGGGGCTTTACAATAAATTTCATAGTCTAATTCGCAGGTTAGTTTCGCAATCAACAAAGAGTGACACTCAACTTCAATACTTCATACGCAGTAAAACCGCGTTTCAGTCACAAAAAGTAGTCTGAGCTCACTTTTAAGGCGCAAGATTATACACCCAAGCGGATTGGAAAAACAAAAAAAGCGAGCAATCTGCTCGCTTTCTTATCTCTTTACTGACTTAAAACTAAAGCCTAGTTATTGAATTACTGGCACTTCTTCACTGTAGAGAGGCTCGCCTTGCATAATGCTGATTTCAACCCGTCGGTTAAGCGCACGATTTTCATCAGAATCATTCGGTAACAAGGGCTCCGTATCCGCCATACCCCGCACTCTCAAACGTTGATGAGAGAAGCCTCTCACTTTCTCCATCTCTTGCGCGACTGATACTGCACGCTGAGAAGAGAGATCCCAGTTAGAACGATAAAGTTCCGAGTCTAACGGTCGATTGTCTGTATGGCCAGATACTCGAACAATGCCTGGCACGTCTTTTACTAGCTCTGCAATCTGACGAACTAAAGGACGAAACTTAGGCTGCAAGAAGGCCGAACCTTCTGGGAATGCACCTTTTTCACGCATACGTATAACAATCTGCTGACCGAGGTTTTCAACTTCAATGGCGCCTTGTTCAATCTCTCGTTCTAAGGCTTTCTTGATGCTTTCCATCAAGGTTTCCATCTCTTGCGACATCTCTTTAGATTGCTGTTGTTGCATGTCCGCTTCGGCAGACTCATTGTTTTGAGTTGACGTTTCTGGCGATTGCCCACCCGTTAACTTGCCTTCATCACGTTTTGTGCCACCAGCTCGATCAGACTCCCCTTCATGAAATTCGAGCGTCTGCTGAGTAATGTCCATGGTTTGCTGCATGATGACATCAATCGGAGTAGGTTCCGGCCTACCCGGTCGAAACTCTTGGGCAATAATGCTAGTGCCTTTGGGAATGTCTTTCACTTCAAGCTGATTTTGCACACCGAAGGCAAATTTCATTGATCCTGCAATTTGTTTGAACTTCAGTACATCCATCTCAGAAAACGAGAGCAGAAGAACAAAGAAACACATCAGCAGCGACATCAAATCTGCGAATGTCCCCATCCATAACGGGAGGCCAGGTGGCGGACAATCGCATTTGTTATCTTCATCATCCATCACGACTCTCCAAGTTACTCGTCAATCTCAAGGGCACGTTTACCTTCATTGAGGTAGTTCTTCAAGTAACTATCGATCACTCGCGGGTTTTGGCCATCTTGAATCGCTAATACGCCATCCATGATCAAACGGCGATTTAGCGTTTCTTGGTCACGGCGAAGAGAAAGCTTATCCGCAATAGGGAAAAACACCATATTGGACAGGATCGCGCCATACAATGTGGTCAAGAGTGCAACGGCCATTGCTGGTCCAATCGCTTTAGGGTCATCCATGTTTGAAAGCATCGCAACAAGACCAACCAAGGTGCCAATCATTCCCATCGCAGGAGCAACGTCGCCAAAGGCGCGAAATACACCAGTACCTTGCGTATGTCGTTCATCCGTAAGCGCGATGTCTTTTTTGAGTGCCGCTCTCACAACGTCGGCATCATGGCCATCAACCAGTAGATCAATGCCTTTCTGCATGAATGTGTTGTTTATTTCCATCTCTTCAAGAGCAAGAAAACCACCTTTACGTGCCGCGTCGGCCATTTCCACAATTTTTGCGATCAGGTCTTCGGGTTCATCCGCTTTAAACATAAAGGCTTTGCCAGCAATCTTTGTCGCACCAAAAAACTGTCCCATTGTGAACTTCATCAACACGACGAATATTGAGCCACCAACGACAATAAGGATCGACGTGACATCGACAAACATGCCGATGCTGCCACCAAGCACCATCGCCATAATGACGAATGCAAAACCACCAATCAAACCTAATAGGGTTGCTAAATCCACAAAGCACTCCTCACGCTATACTCAAATACTGCCATTGGGCGGATTATTACCTGTATCGACAACTCGCGCAGAATTTTTAGAAAAATCTTAGCTAATGGATCACAAATTACACTTAACAACCTCAACCAAAATATGGGGTTTCACCGCTTAGACTCGTTGAACGCTAATTTTGTGACAATTATATAAGGTTAAATTTGACCAAGTTACTAGGCTAAGGTAACTTTCGTGCATCTTACCCGAGGCTTGATTAAGGCAGAAAAAAGATGGCGGTCAAGAAACCAGAAAACATGACCTTTGAAGCAACCATTGAAGAGCTTGATAGCTTGGTTGATCAATTAGAAAATGGCGATCTTGCTCTAGATGATGCCCTGCGTAAGTTTGAACGAGGCATTGCCTTAGCTCGTGCAGGCCAAACTAAATTAAGCGACGCCGAACAGCGCGTTAGCATTCTTCTTAGTGAAGATGATGAAGCACCACTGAGTGACTTCAAACCAGATTCAGAATAACAATCAGTAGTGAGCAATGTGATGCAACAGACATTGACGTCTTTTCAACAAAGAAACAATCAGCAATTGAATTTGTGGCTCGATCAGCTTCCATATCAAGAGCAGCCATTGATTCAAGCAATGAAATACGGCCTTTTGCTAGGTGGGAAACGCGTTCGCCCTTTTCTTGTTTACATCACAGGTCAAATGCTCGGCTGTAAACCTGAAGACTTAGACACCCCCGCCGCTGCTATCGAATGTATACATGCCTACTCACTCATTCATGATGATCTGCCAGCCATGGACGATGATGAACTGCGTCGAGGTCAACCAACTTGTCATATTAAGTTTGATGAAGCAACCGCAATACTGACAGGTGATGCACTACAAACCCTTGCCTTCACTATTATTGCTGATGGTCAATTAAGCCCGGCGGCAGAAGCTCAACGCATCAACATGATCAAAGCCTTAGCGCATTCCTCTGGTGCCAGCGGCATGTGTGTAGGACAAGCCTTAGATTTAGGCGCGGAAAATCGCCAAGTTTCTCTTGAAGAAATGGAAGAGATACACCGTAAAAAAACCGGAGCTCTGATTGATTGTGCGGTAAAATTAGGTGCATTAGCTGCTGGTGAGAAAGGTATCGAGGTTCTACCTCACTTGGAGCGCTACTCAAAAGCAATTGGTTTGGCGTTTCAGGTTCAAGACGATATTCTTGATATCATCAGTGACACAGAAACACTGGGTAAGCCTCAAGGTTCCGACCAAGGTCTGAATAAGAGCACTTATCCTTCCCTGCTGGGTTTAGAGGGAGCCATAGAGAAAGCTCACACTCTGTTACAGGAAGCACTTCAAGCATTGGAAGCTATCCCATACAATACCCAGTTACTCGAAGAGTTCGCCCGATATGTCATCGAGCGCAAAAATTAACACTATAAGCGCGCATTTATATGACTCTTGATATTTCAAAGTACCCAACACTGGCGTTAGCAAATACACCGGAAGAATTACGTCTTCTTCCGAAAGAAACATTACCAAATCTGTGTGATGAACTGCGAACGTATCTGCTAAATTCAGTGAGCCAATCTAGCGGACACTTAGCGTCTGGCTTAGGCACCGTAGAGCTAACTGTCGCTCTGCATTATGTTTACAACACCCCTATCGACAAATTGATCTGGGATGTTGGTCATCAGGCTTACCCGCATAAAATCCTCACCGGACGTCGCGATAAAATGCCAACAATTCGCCAAAAGGATGGTCTACACCCTTTCCCTTGGCGTGAAGAAAGTGAATATGACACCTTATCTGTCGGCCACTCTTCGACATCGATTAGTGCAGGTCTTGGCATGGCCATCAGCGCACAAAAAGAAGGTAAAGGTCGCAAAATCGTCAGTGTGATTGGTGATGGCGCAATTACAGCAGGCATGGCATTCGAAGCCATGAACCACGCTGGCGACGTTCATCCTGATATGTTGGTGATTTTGAACGACAACGAAATGTCGATTTCAGAAAACGTCGGCGCCCTGAATAACCACCTTGCGAAAGTACTTTCTGGCAGCTTGTACACTTCTATCCGTGAAGGCGGCAAGAAAGTGCTGTCTGGTGTCCCACCTATTAAAGAGTTGGTTCGCCGTACGGAAGAGCACCTAAAAGGCATGGTAGTGCCTGGTACTCTGTTCGAAGAGTTCGGCTTTAATTACATTGGCCCGATTGATGGACACGACGTCAATGAACTCGTCAAAACGCTGAAAAATATGCGTGAGCTCAAAGGTCCTCAGTTCCTACACATCATGACCAAGAAAGGCAAAGGTTATGAGCCTGCCGAGAAAGATCCTATCGGCTACCATGGTGTTCCTAAATTCGATCCAACGCATAATTGTCTGCCGAAGAGCAGTGGCGGTAAGCCAACTTACTCAAAGATCTTCGGTGACTTTTTATGTGACATGGCGGCCCAAGATCCTAAGCTAATGGCAATTACGCCAGCGATGCGCGAAGGCTCGGGTATGGTGCGTTTCTCAAAAGAGTACCCAGACCAATACTTTGATGTGGCGATTGCTGAGCAGCACGCTGTAACACTGGCAACAGGCATGGCAATTGCGGGCGATCATCCAATCGTTGCTATCTATTCGACTTTCTTGCAACGTGGTTATGACCAATTGATCCACGACATCGCGATCATGGACTTACCAGTGATGTTTGCGATCGACCGCGCAGGTCTCGTTGGCGCAGATGGTCAAACTCACCAAGGTGCGTTCGATTTGAGCTTTATGCGCTGTATTCCGAACATGGTGATCATGGCGCCAAGCGACGAAAACGAGTGCCGACAAATGCTTTACACTGGCCATAAGCATTCTGGCCCGAGTGCGGTTCGATACCCTCGTGGTAGCGGCATGGGCGTAGAAATCGAAACTGAGTTTACGGCGTTAGAAATCGGTAAAGGGCGCATGGTTCGCCAAGGTGAAAAAGTTGCTATTCTGAGCTTTGGTACTTTCTTGGGTAACGCGCTAGAAGCGGCAGAATACCTTAACGCCACTGTTGCTGATATGCGCTTTGTGAAGCCGCTCGATGAAGCATTAATTCGTCAATTAGCCGCAGATCATGACGTGCTCGTGACGTTAGAAGAAAATGTTATCGCGGGTGGTGCTGGTGCTGGTGTCGTTGAGTTCATGATGAAAGATA
Organism: Vibrio sp. 2130-1; assembly: GCF_033339515.1. Lineage (NCBI taxonomy): Bacteria > Pseudomonadati > Pseudomonadota > Gammaproteobacteria > Vibrionales > Vibrionaceae > Vibrio > Vibrio sp. 2130-1. The sequence continues at coordinate 140,347 of NZ_JAWOUT010000010.1, read as the reverse complement.
AAATCATTAAACCTGTGTTGAACCTAGGTTTACCAGATGAGTTTATTCATCAGGGAACACAAGATGAACTGCATGAAGAGCTTGGTCTCGATGCAAAAGGAATTGAAAAATCCATCTTGGATTATTTAGCAAAATAGAATGTAAAAAGGGATGTTCATAGCATCCCTTTTTTACGTTCAGTGTTTAGTTCATCCAGCCCGCATATTTTGCGACTAGAAACAGGGCAACACCGGCCATAACTCCCGCCACGATATCATCAACCATAATACCCAGCCCACCGTGAACTCGCTTATCTAGCCACCCAATTGGCCAAGGTTTTACCATATCGAAAAAACGAAATAAGATGAAGCCAGTGATCAACCACTTCCATTCAGTGAGTGGAATATTCAGTGCAGGTACAATGCTCATCGTAATCCAAAAGCCTGCAAACTCATCCCATACGATTGAACCATGATCATGCACCTTCATGTCTGCAGACGTCACTTGGCATATTTGAATGCCGATCACACACGAAATCAGAACAACAATGACATACGCCGTAAATGGTAATTGTGCCAACAACAAAAAGAAAGGCACGGCCGCCAGTGTGCCCATTGTTCCAGGGATAAACGGGGATAATCCACTGCCAAAACCCGTCGCCAATAGATGCCACGGGTTCTTTAATGAAATCAGAGAAAGAGGGTTGGTCATATCCTTAAACCTATACTGCTAGTTTGGTTTCAATCGTCATGCCTGTGAGTTGCTCAATAGTAACAGGCTCTTGGCTAGAGCTTAGCTCAGATCATTTAAAGTGGTCGAAGCCACTTAAGTCCCAATCAAGTGGTTGATTGTTATCATGCAGCTCGAAGGTTCCATTTGGTCGGATTTGACCAATACATGTGACCTTACAGCCAGTATGAGATAAAGCGCTTTGTAACGAGCCTCGATTTTGCTCCGGCACGGTAAAACACAACTCGTATTCTTCGCCACTTGCTAAAGCATACTGCTGCGCGCTGATCTTATCATCTAAAAACTGGACTAATTCTGAAGAGATCGGTAGCTGAGAGACATCAATACTCACCCCAACCTGAGATCGCTGTAAAATGTGCTTAATATCAGAGATTAAACCATCTGAAATATCTATCGCCGAAGAGGCTAGGCCAACAAGAGCTTGTCCAGCAAGCACACGCGGAGAACTAAGGTAATGAGCTCGCTCTAGTGCTTCCGCGCCGGCTCTGCTGCGCAGAGAGTCATCTAGAATCACATCCAAGCCAGCTTTTGCATCGCCAAGGTTTCCCGTTACATATACCCAATCCCCAGGCTTTGCGCCGGATCGCGTGAGAGCTTTACCTTCAGGTACAAAACCTTGCACCGTGAGTGTCAGACACAATGGCCCTTTGGTGGTATCACCGCCTATTAACTGAATACCATAGTAATCAGCCAGTTCGAAAAATGCATCACAGAAAGGTGCAAGCCATTCTTCATCTGGCTCGGGCATCGTTAATGCAAAGCTCACCCATGCAGGCGTTGCTCCCATCGCTGCCAAATCACTGATGTTAGAAGCCAATGCTTTGTGTGCGACCCATGCTGGGTTCGCGTCGGCTAAGAAATGCGTTCCAGCTACCAATGTATCCGTGCTAATCGCAATCTGAACATTAGCTGGCGCTTTGACCAAAGCGCAATCATCACCAGCGGCTAGATGGACATCTTTACGTTGGCTCTGACGACCGACGAAGTACTTGTCTATCAGATTAAATTCACCAGACATAATTCACTTACTTTTTGATGTAAAAGCTTTTGATACAAAAAAGGTCAGCATGTGCTGACCTTTTCATTGAAGAAATCGTTATTTCTTACGAATGTGAGGTGCTGCTTTATCAAGTACACCATTCACAAACTTGTGGCTATCTTCTGCTGCGAAAACTTTTGCAAGTTCAATCGCTTCATTGATAACAACTTTGTAAGGAACATCTTCGCGACGAGTCATCTCGTACATAGCAAGGCGAAGAAGAGCAAGTTCCATCATATCTAAATCCTGCATAGGACGAGAGATGTATGGACGAATTTTGCTATCTAGCTCAGCGTGGCTAAGTACAACACCGCTTAATAGTTCACGGAAGTAAGCTACGTCTGTCTCTGGAGCAGCAAGCGCTGGCTCAGATGCATGAAGTTCTTCTTCATCGTATTTGTCGCCAGACAAAAACTGTTCTTCAATCTTGGCAACATTCTCTTTAGTAATTTGCCATGAGTAGATCGCCTGTAGAGCGAATTGACGTGCGTTACGACGTGCGGCTGGTTTCACACTGGCCCCCATTAGGAATCAATTTCAGATAGTACATTAATCATTTCAAGTGCGCTTAGTGCAGCCTCTGCACCTTTATTACCAGCCTTGGTTCCTGCGCGTTCAATCGCTTGATCGATCGTATCAACAGTCAAAACACCAAATGCTACTGGAATGCTGAATTCCATAGACACTTGTGCTAGACCTTTGTTCATTTCACTACAAACATAGTCAAAGTGAGGCGTTCCACCGCGAATAACAGACCCTAGAGAAACAATAGCGTCGAATTTGCCAGTTTTAGCAACACGCTGAGCTACTAGAGGTAGTTCTACGGCACCTGGACAACGCACAACCGTGATGTTGTCTTCGCTTACTTGTCCGTGACGCTTTAGTGTATCGATCGCACCAGAAAGTAGGCTTTCGTTAATAAAACTGTTGAAACGAGAAATAACGATAGCAATTTTTGCATTTGGCGCTGGGAAGCCACCCTCGATCACTTTCATAAGCTTTCCTTTAACTCTATTTATAAGTGAAATATGTTCATCAAGTGAGAATCGCCGGATTCTAGCACAAATTTGTGAGCAATATCTAATGGAAATTGGAGGCAAATCACCGGTTCCTAGCCATTGACGAGTTAAGCACGTCAAAGACTAGGAACTTATTGTTCGGTTGTTACTCGCAGACGTACTCAACAACGTTCAGACCAAAACCACCTAACGCGTGGTACTTTTTGTTGGTCGATGACAGAAGACGCATATCATGTACACCGAGATCCGCAAGAATCTGTGAACCAACGCCAACACGGCGAGACGTGCCTTGTTTTTTAGCAAGCGTTGGTGCTTCACCTTTGTCTTGCGCTTCGAACATCTTCACGCGATGAATAAGTAGATCGGTCGATTCTTCATGGCCAAGAACAACCAGTACACCGCCCTCTTCACCAATGCGTTTCATTGCCTTATCTAGTGTCCAGCTGCGCTCTGCATTACGATCGCTACGTAGTAAGTCGGTAAAAACGTCTTGAAGATGAACGCGAACCAGTGGCGCTTTTTCTTTCAAATCGCCCTTGCACATTGCGTAGTGCACTTGGTTATCAATGGTGTCTTTGTACGTGACTAACGTGAACTCGCCAAACTCTGTCGGTAACTTGCACTCTGCCACACGTTCAATCGTTGTCTCAGTGTTATTGCGGTACTCAATTAGGTCGGCAATAGTGCCCAATTTAATACCGTGCTTCTCTGCAAAGATCTCTAGATCTGGGCGACGAGCCATGGTGCCGTCGTCATTTAAGATCTCAACAATCACCGATGCTGGCTCTAAACCAGCAAGACGAGCCAAATCACAGCCAGCTTCAGTGTGACCTGCGCGAGTCAGTACACCGCCGTCTTGAGCTGCGAGAGGGAAGATGTGACCAGGCTGCACCAAATCCGCAGCTTTAGCGTTTGGCGCGACTGCTGCTTGAACGGTACGTGCGCGATCTGCGGCTGAAATACCCGTCGTTACCCCTTCTGCTGCCTCAATCGAAACAGTAAAGTTGGTGGTGTATTGCGCATTATTGTCTTGCACCATTGGTGGCAGACCTAGACTTTCGCAACGATCTTTGGTCATGGTTAAACAAATCAGGCCACGGCCATAGGTTGCCATAAAGTTGATGGCTTCCGGCGTAATATGCTCGGCAGCCATGATCAAGTCACCTTCATTCTCGCGGTCTTCATCATCCATTAGGATGACCATTTTGCCTGCGCGAATATCATCAATAATTTCTTGTGGCGTACTGATTGGCATAGTCTGTTATCCCGTTATTCTAAATTTGTTATTGCGACAGCAATGAAAAATTACGTTGCAGTGAATGCTAGTTAGGTCAATAGTTTGAGCTTTGCATTAAGCAAGTCAATGAATCTCGCGGTGTTCTGTGAGTCTGCTCTTTATCGCATGCCTCACGCAGCCACTCCCAAGACTTATGCAAAACCGTTTTGCTGTAAAAAGTCCATCGTGATACGAGACTCGGCCTTATCTTCTTGTTGTCCTTGCAGTAAACGCTCCATATAACGCGCAAGTACATCAACTTCCAAGTTGACTTTGCGCCCCACTTGAAACTGGTCAATCGTAGTTTCTTCACTCGTATGAGGAACGATCGTCAGCTTAAAAGCATTTTTACGTAAGTCGTTGACGGTTAGGCTAATACCATCAACAGTAATCGAGCCTTTCTCTGCAACGTACTTGCTAATTTCCGCAGGCATTGCAACCCAAAACTCTATCGCACGGCCAACTGAATTGCGTTCGACAATTTCACCAACCCCATCGACATGGCCAGAAACGATATGTCCACCCAATCGCGTTGTTGGCAACATGGCTTTTTCTAGATTCACCTTATCGCCTACTTGGTATTCAGCAAACCCCGTTTTCTTCAAGGTTTCTAATGACAGATCAGCACTGTAATAGTGGCTTCCGAAGTCAACTACCGTTAAGCAAACACCATTGGTCGCAATGCTATCGCCTAACTTAACGTCTGACATATCAAGCGTACCCGTTTCAACCGTGACGGTGATGTCTTCGCCCTTCGGCGTAATCGCAGCTAACTTGCCAACTGCTTCTACTATTCCTGTAAACATACTATTCTTATCTAATTTCATTACGTTTTATGGTGGCGGTGATGCGAATGTCTACCCCAACCATACGAACGTCTGTAATGTTTAAATCTATGACGTCAGCCATAGCGCCTAACCCTAAAGCACCGATAAGCCCCCGACCATCGCTGCCCATGAGTTTTGGCGCAAGGTAAACAATGAGCTCATCTACAAGATTAGCCTTTATCATCGCACTCGCTAGCGTAGCTCCAGCTTCAACCCATAAGTGATTGATATGGTGCTCATCAGAGATACGTTTTAATGTCGTTGATAAGTCAATTTGGTCAGCGCTGTCCAATAGAGGGATACAGTCTCCATCAGAGCGAACAATAACTCGTTCTCCATCGGTATGGAACAGCTTGAGCGCATCAGTTAAATGGTTCTGACGGTCTAAGATTACACGTACTGGTTGACGAAGCTCTTCTTGTAAATACTGCGCTTGAACACTATTAGGTAAGTCATCCCAGCGCACATTGAGTGATGCATTATCATCAATCACCGTTTTGCTAGTAGAAAGAATGCCACCACTCATTGCTCGATAACGCTGCACATCTTGGCGGGCCGCTGGGGAGGTGATCCATTGGCTCTGACCATTATTGAGTGCGCTTTGCCCATCCAAACTGGCTGCCATTTTTAATTGAACAAACGGCATGCCTGTGCGCATGTACTTTATAAAACCAGGGTTAAGGGCAAGGGCATCTTGCTCTAACAAGCCGATTTGTACTTCAACTCCGGCATCACGCAACATCTGGATGCCGCGACCTGCAACTTTCGGGTTTGGGTCTACCATGGCGCAAACCACACGTGCCACTTTGGCTTTAATCAGCCCTTCGGCACATGGCGGTGTACGGCCGTAATGAGAGCAAGGTTCTAGCGTCACATAAGCGGTTGCACCAACCGCTTTTTCACCCGCCATGCGCATCGCGTGCACTTCGGCATGCGGCTCACCAGCACGATGGTGATAGCCTTCACCGACAATTTCTTCATCACGAACGATGACACACCCTACATTTGGATTAGGGGCGGTGGTATAAATGCCACGTTTCGCTAACTTAATAGCTCGTGACATCATGGCGAAATCTAAATCAGAAAACGCTCTTTCAGGAGTGTGTTGAGTCATGAGCTACTCAGTCTTCTAGGCGGGCAATCTCTTCGCCAAACTCGCGAATATCTTCAAAGCTTCGGTAAACGGAAGCGAAACGAATGTAAGCCACCTTATCGAGCTCTTTGAGCTGGTCCATGACTAAATTACCAATCATTTCACTCGGAACCTCTCGCTCACCCGTCGCACGCAGTTGTGATTTGATCATACTGATCGCTAACTCTATAGAATCGGCACTCACTGGGCGTTTCTCTAAAGCGCGTTGAATACCGCCAACCATTTTATCTTCATCAAATGGTTCACGGTTGCCATTCGATTTGATCACTTTAGGCATCACTAACTCTGCGCTTTCAAACGTAGTGAAACGCTCGCTACACGCCAAGCACTGACGGCGACGTCGAACTTGATGGCCATCAGCCACTAAGCGGGAATCAATAACTTTGGTATCGTTCTCGGAACAAAAAGGACAATGCATATCACCTCCATATCTATACCAAAATAACCTCATGAGCAATCACGGATAACCACGCGTTCATGGTTATACGGACTCTATTAAAGCTATTTGGGTATAACGCTTTCAAACCGAAATAAAAGCTCATGTAGTGTAGCGGAATTGGTATGTTAGACAAAACAAAAAGGGGCGCAAAGGCCCCTTTTTCACTCAAGATCTCGTCGAATGTGTTAACTGCGTGCTAAGTAGTTCGCTTTACCAACCCACTTGTAGCTAGTTAGCTCTTCTAAGCCCATCGGACCGCGTGCATGTAGCTTTTGCGTAGATACTGCGACTTCTGCGCCAAGGCCAAATTGCGCACCGTCTGTAAAGCGCGTTGAAGCATTCACATAAACCGCCGCCGAACCGACAGAATTGATGAACAGTTCTGAGTTTTCCAAACTATTGGTCATGATCGCATCTGAGTGGCTCGCGTTATGGACACGCATATGATCAATGGCATCTTTCACATCAGACACAACTTTTACACCAAGAGTGTAGCTCAACCATTCCGTATCAAAGTCACCTTCAACAGCATCGCGAATTTGTGTTGCTTGAGCCATCAGTGCTTTTGCCTTAGGCTCTGTCACGAAGGTCACTTTATCGTTCATGCGCTCTACGATCATTGGTAGGAATTGCGCTGCAATTTTTTCATGCACGAGCAGCGTATCTAATGAGTTACACGCAGATGGACGTTGAACTTTAGAGTTCTCAACCACATTCAGGGATTTCTCTAGATCAGCGGATTCGTCGACAAAGATATGGCTGATACCAAAGCCACCAATAATCACCGGAATCGTGCTGTTTTCTTTACACATTTTGTGTAGGCCAGCACCACCGCGTGGAATGATCATGTCGACGTAATCGTCCAACTTAAGCAATTGAGAAACAAGCTCACGATCTGGTTTTTCAATGTACTGCACAGAAGCGGCTGGAAGGTTCGCCTTTGCGAGCGCAGACTGAATAACCTTCACTAATTCCATATTCGAGAAAAATGTCTCTTTGCCACCACGTAAAATGCTTGCGTTGCCGGTTTTCAAGCACAACGCTGCAATATCAATGGTTACGTTTGGACGCGCTTCATAAATTACGCCTACGACACCAAGCGGCACACGACGACGAGACAGTGACATCCCATTTTCCAGTACCTTACTGTCTATTTCGCTGCCTACAGGATCGTTCAAGCTAATGACGTTGCGAACATCATTCGCAATTGCAGTCAATCGTTCTTCATTAAGCAAAAGGCGATCGAGCAGCGCATCGGTTAAACCCGCTTCACGGCCAAGTTCGATGTCTTTAGCGTTTGCCGCCAAAATAGCAGCGGAGTTTGCTTCTAGCTCATCAGCGATGATGGCTAATGCTTGGTTCTTTTGCGCAGTTGACGCTGTCGCTAATTCGAAAGCTGCATCTTTAGCAGCTTTACCCATATTCGTTAAATCCACTTTGCTTCCCTCTAATTCTATTCCTGAATGACGACCAGATCATCGCGGTGAATCACCTCAGAGCCATAATCATGCCCCAAAATAGAGATGATATCTTTACTGTGTTTGCCCGTAATTTTAGTTAGGTCATCACTTGAGTAGGCGCTGATGCCACGAGCCACCAACTTACCGTGAGCGTTTGTTACACGCGCCACTTCGCCTCGTGCGAAGTCACCACTAACTTTGATGACCCCTTTAGCAAGTAGGCTACTCCCCTTGCCGACCACAGCATTGACTGCACCATCATCAATAACGATGTCGCCCGATGCCGCAGGTCCCGCTAGAATCCAGCGTTTACGGTTCTCTAAGGCTTCAGCGCAAGGTAGGAAGCGCGTGCCCTGAGGTTCAGCACTTAGAGAGTCAAAGATAACATTCGGCGCACTACCAGCAGCAATAATAACCTCGATACCTGCGCGGCGAGCGATGTCTGCGGCTTGCAGCTTCGTTGCCATACCACCAGTACCCAATGTTGTACCGCTTCCACCTGCGATTTTACGCAGCGTGTCGTCGATGGTTTTTACTTCCTTGATAAGCTCTGCGTTCGGATCTTTACGAGGGTCAGCAGTAAACAGACCTTTTTGGTCCGTTAAAAGCAAGAGCTTATCTGCACCACATAAAATGCCTACCAAAGCGGAAAGGTTGTCGTTATCGCCAACTTTAATCTCGCTAGTCGCAACGGCATCATTTTCGTTTACGATAGGAACAATATCGTTCGCGACGAGCGCATTAATAGTGTCACGCGCGTTAAGGAATCGCTCACGATCTTCTAAATCGGCACGGGTTAGTAACATTTGGCCGATCTTGATACCATAAATACCAAACAAAGACTCCCATGTTTGAATCAAGCGGCTCTGCCCCACCGCGGCAAGTAACTGCTTACTCGCCATCTCGTTGGGCAATGCGGGGTAACCAAGATGCTCACGGCCTGCTGCAATCGCACCAGACGAAACCATTACGATTGAATGGCCTTGTTTTTTAAGCTCAGCACACTGGCGTGCTAACTCAACCATGTGTGCACGGTCGAGTGCCAGAGTGCCGCCTGTCAGCACACTTGTACCCAGTTTCACAACGACAGTTTGTGGTTGTGAAACAACTGCATTTTGTTGATTCGTTGTCATGATGTCTTCTGAAGTGAAAAACAAATAAAGAGAGGATGTTTTAACAATCAAATAGGGAATTAACAAGAGAAAAGGTGCGTTTTCGCACCTTTTTGTTTGGTATTAAATGAAAACAACCAAATTAAGCGAAATCGAAAGACTCCGTGTGATATTCGACTTCTAATTTGAAGTGTTCTTCTAAAGTATCAACCAGCTTTTGATGGAATGTGCTCTGCGTGAGATACACTTCCTCTACCACTTTTTTGGGAAGGGCTTCAGATACCCATTGCCCTTCTTTGTTGTACTTGCCAATATGATATTTAGCAGTAAAGCCTCCCTCGATGGATTCCAAATCCATCCACCAGCCCCAAAATTCACGCTTCTCAGGCGATTTTTTGTCGTCTACACATACAGATAAACAATCAAAATAATAGCGCCCTTCTTGCGATTGTGGTTCGCGCAGGTAAGGCCCTATCGCCTTCAACTTTGACATCAAGCGAAAGTGAGTCGGGCCCTGAGTCGTCTCTGACATATGAATCTCCGTTTTCATAGTTAAAAGTAAACACCCAAGAATGATTATTATTTTTAATTATCATGAGCTTATTTTTTGCTCAGATATATCACTCTTAACTAATTTAGGAGAATTGTCACCCTAATAATTCATCTTCTAGCCACTTTATGGCTAAATCGAGGGATTGCTCATATCCTTTTGTAATTGTTTTGGAACTGATTTTTTTCGCTCTACCATACTGGCTAAATAGAGCAACAAGTTGATTATCACTGTGTGGCGACACTGGATCGCCTTCAAGACTCAAAGCCAAAATAGGCACTTTGGTTTTTCGACTGCTCAGGAAGCCCTGAACCTTCAATGACCACGCCATCATCTGACCTGCCATGCTATTAATATCAACCGCATTTTTCCCCAAACGGGAAGCCAAAAGATCTAAGTACATCTTCGGCATTTTTTGTAACTTCTGAGGGGAAGTAAAAATATCATGTACGGGTGCGCCTAGAGCGACACAAGCTTTGATCTTTTCCTGCTCGACAAAAGAGAGTCTGATCATGGCATTACCACCAAAACGAAACCCAACTAACCCCACTTTGTGATGATCAACCCAAGGTAGCGAGTAAAGCTCATTCAATACCGCTTGGTGTAGGCAACTTGAATTCTCGGTCAAGGGCCAATGAGAGCTATGCCCTACCGAAGGCATATCCACGGTTAACATTGCAATATCTCGCGGTGCAAGACGATTACGGAACAAACGCCACATGTCGGTTTGTAGAGTATCCAAACCAGCGCTCACCATGACCACAGGCAACTGTTTATCCGTTCTTGGTAAATGGAGGTTCGCGATGATTTTGCGATTTTGGTAAGGCACTTCAATTTGCTTGATGGTGTACTTAGTTTTTTCTGCGCCGTCAGAATACGCTTTGTTTGCCAGTACTTGAGCCTGCGATGCCAAGTTATCATTTTTTAAATGTGGGTAGCCTGCAATACTAAAACACAAAGAAGCAGTGAAGAGTTCATCCGCTGCCTCTTCTCCTTGCATTTCATTTGCTCGCTTCTGATGATCCATACCAAGCTTGATCCACTCAAATGTCCAGTTACCACTGTGATAACCCATTACAGTGTCTAACCAATCATCATTGGTTCGCGAGTGAGAAGATGAAGCAATTTTGGACAGTACGCCTTCCATTTCGATCGGAGACAATCCTTGCCAAGCCCATTGCAAGCGACGCAAATGACGATACCAAGCACGATCACCCTGCGCTTCTCGTTCATCAAGTATTTTTTTACTGGTCGGCATGTACTGGGTAAGCGCGGAGGTTTCTTTTGCTTGCTTATGTTTCACGAACAAAGTTTCGGAAAGATTTTTACTGACGTCTTCAGACATAGGAAGAACCCTAGGCTATTAGCATGATTTAATATCATAATAAAAAAAATGCCCCTATAAAGGGGCATTTCTCAATATTCTTTAACCGCGCTTATTTTTGCTTGCGGTTTACTGGCTCAGCATACTGGATTGACATATCCCAAGGCTGCTCGATCCAAGTGTCTTGAGCAATATCTACAACGTAATCATCCAGCAGCTCTTTGCCTGATGGTTTCGCACACACAGCGATCATTTTCGCTTTTGGATACATCTCACGTAGTTTGCGCGCTGTATCACCACTGTCTACTAGGTCTTCAACGATTAGGTAACCTTCGCCATCACCTTCAGGTGCTTTTAGTACCGTCATATCGCGCTGATGATCATGGTCGTAGCTTGAAATACAGATTGTATCAACATAACGAATACCAAGTTCACGAGCCAAAATAGCGCCAGGAACCAAACCGCCGCGGCTTACCGCCCAAATTCCTTTCCATTGCTCAGCTGGCATTTGTTTTTCAGCCAGTTCACGGCAGTAAGTCTGCATTGCATCCCAAGTGATAATGAATTTTTTACTCATTGTAATAACCTAATAATTTGAAAATATGCATCCTCAAAATCTAGCGAAGTCACTCAAAAGCGGAATGCTCACTAACTTCTCCAAAATGTTTGGAGACGAGGATTTCAAGCTGCGCAAACGATTATTCTACCGAAACACACCGCTAATACCAACGGTGATATCAAAATTCTCTGCCTATTCCGCAGAAAAACCGTCTTCTGTGAACAACGTAAAAAAGAAAAAGCCAGCGTGAATAAATCCACACTGGCTTTTTGCTCGAGAAATTAACCGACGAGGTATTTAACGATGAAGATGGCTGACATCACCCATACACTCATCGACACTTCACGGCCCTTACCGCTGAATAACTTGATCGCCGCGTATGCGATAAAGCCTAACGTGATACCTTCTGCAATCGAGAATGTTAGCGGCATAACTAAACAAGTCACAACAACTGGGGACGCTTCAGTTAGGTCACGCCAATCAATGCTTACTAGCCCAGACAGCATCAAGATCGCCACATAGAATAGCGCACCTGACGTTGCATAAGCAGGGATCATACCCGCAAGTGGTGAGAACAATAGAGCAAGTAGGAAGAGTACACCAACAACCACGGCTGTTAGACCAGTACGCCCACCCGCAGCTACACCAGAAACGCTTTCAATATAAGATGTCGTGTTGGAGGTACCAAGTAATGCACCTACTGACGTTGCTGTTGAGTCTGCAAGTAACGCTTTGTTTAAACGAGGGATGTTGCCATTCTCATCAGTTAGACCAGCTTTTTGAGAAACGCCAACGAGCGTACCTGCGGTGTCAAATAAATCGACAAATAGGAAAGCAAATACGACGGAAATCATGCCTACTTCAAACAAACCAGAGAAATCCAGTTGCATGAAAGTTGGCGCAATGCTTGGTGGCGTTGACATAATACCGCCCCACTGCACATCACCAAATAGAAGACCAAGCGCTGTAACGCCAAGAATGGCGATCATCACCGCACCTTTCACACCACGGTGAACCAGTGCAATCGTAAGAAAGAAGCCAATCGCGGCCAATACAGATGGCAATGATGTGATCTCTCCCATAGAAACTAATGTCGCTGGGTTATCAACGACGATACCTGCATTTTTTAATGCGATAAACGCTAAGAAAAGACCAATACCAGCTGAAATACCTGTTCGTAGAGAATGCGGGATCGAGTTAATAATCCACTCACGGATCTTAAATACGCTTAAAAGAATGAACAGAAGGCCAGAAACAAATACAGCCGCCAACGCAACTTGCCACGTATAACCCATTCCCAATACAACAGAGTAAGTAAAAAATGCGTTCAGGCCCATTCCTGGTGCCTGTGCGATTGGGTAATTGGCAACAAATCCCATGATAAAACAGCCGATTGCGGCAGCAAGACAAGTCGCGACAAAAATGGCGCCACGGTCCATACCGGTATCCGACAGGATCGCTGGGTTTACAAAAATAATGTAAGCCATAGTTAGGAAGGTCGTAACACCTGCAATGATCTCAGTGCGCACATTTGTGCCATTTTCACTGAGTTTAAAAAGCCTCTCGAGCATGATCGAATCCTGTAAAGGTAAAAAGTAAACGGTTGCGTAATCGATTGGCGGGAATTATAAAGTTATCAAATAGCAAATTCTAGATAGAATCTTCACTCTAATGCGTTTTTTTTCTTTGGATATGAAACACATTCTCTAATCTATCATAGCAAGCAAAGAAATATATTCTTATAAAACAATAGGTAACCCAGATAACACAGTTCTCTAAAAGAGAATAAAAACTGAGCAATGTACTAAACTTTCAGATGAAAAAGGCCCATTTTAAACATGGTATCTAACAGATTTGATGGAAAAGTCGATAAAACCGAAGAATGGGGAATAGAAGAAGGCTTTGATGGCAATAAGTGAGTCAGGAAGAGAAAATAGAGATAAAAAAACGCCACCCAATTTGGGTGGCGGTGAATCATGTCAGCACTATCACTGAAAAAAAATTCCAATTTATAGGGGTGAACAAACTGTTCGAGTCACATGCGTTGACTTCACTTAGTAGCCAAAGCTTGTTGGGTATACAAAGTTACCGGTGTAAACAGACTTGCTATTCCAGAACATTGTACTTGGTAAACCTTTCATAACTATCACCTTTTAAATCAATTAAACATTCGTTGATTTCTCGGTTCCTTGGAGGCGATAAAACGGACTCATCCTTTGAGCATTTCATTCTTCTCTCAGAAGCTGGTTACAAATATACCACCAAGAAATTTAATTACAAGCATTTTAGTGATTGGAATCACAAAAAATGCACAAATTGACCTTTATCAAAGTTTATGTGTAATTAAATTACAATTTTATGAATTAAAAAATAAAGCCACTTTCAGAATATATGATAGAGAACACATAGTGCTTGTTATTGTATTCACAAACTGTGACAGTTCTGAGAGAAATCCTTGTGATCGCGACTACTCGTACTCTTTATCTGGTGGTATGCTAACGGCAATTTGAAGGCCAAATCGTATAGCATTTAATGCTACCTTGATAATATTTTTACGGTATATATTTGGCAAAGCACATCAAAAGGAGTCATCCGTGTCTGAGTTCCATTCTGAGATCAGTACCTTATCACCTGCTCCACTTTGGCAGTTTTTCGATAAGATTTGTTCTATCCCTCATCCATCGAAACATGAAGAAGCATTAGCACAGTACATTATCAACTGGGCAACAGAGCAAGGCTTTGACGTTCGCCGTGATCCAACCGGTAACGTGTTCATCAAAAAGCCCGCGACACCAGGAATGGAAAATAAGAAGGCTGTTGTACTTCAAGCACACATCGACATGGTGCCGCAGAAAAACGAAGACACTGAACACGACTTCACCAAAGATCCAATCCAACCTTACATCAATGGCGAATGGGTAACTGCGAAAGGCACGACGCTTGGTGCAGATAACGGTATTGGTATGGCTTCTTGCCTTGCTGTATTGGCATCTAAAGATATTAAGCACGGTCCACTCGAAGTTCTGCTGACGATTGATGAAGAAGCAGGCATGACTGGCGCATTTGGCCTTGAAGCTGGTTGGTTAGAGGGTGAGATTCTTCTAAATACAGACTCTGAACAAGAAGGCGAAGTCTACATGGGTTGTGCAGGTGGCGTTGATGGCACCATGACTTTCGATATTTCTCGAGAATCAACGCCTGCAGGTTTTGTAACACGCCAACTGACGCTGAAAGGCCTAAAAGGTGGTCACTCAGGTTGTGACATTCACACAGGTCGCGGTAATGCCAACAAATTACTTGGTCGTTTCCTTGCCGGTCATGCTCAAGAGCTTGATTTACGTTTAGTCGAATTCCGTGGTGGTAGCTTACGTAATGCAATCCCTCGCGAAGCGTTTGTTACTGTCGCGCTTCCTGTCGAAAACCAAGACAAGCTTGCTGAGCTGTTCAACCACTACACTGAGCTGCTTAAAACTGAATTGGGTAAAATCGAAACAGGTATCGTAACCTTTAATGAAGTGATCACGACTGACGCGCAAGTATTTTCAATCGCCGATCAGCAACGATTCATTGCGGCACTTAACGCTTGTCCAAACGGCGTAATCCGTATGAGTGATGAGGTGGAAGGCGTTGTTGAAACTTCTCTAAACGTTGGTGTGATCAGCACAGAAGAAAATAAAGTCACCGTGCTTTGCTTGATTCGTTCTCTCATTGACTCTGGCCGTAGCCAAGTGGAAAGCATGCTGCGCTCGATTACTGAGCTAGCAGACGCACAAATTCAGTTCTCAGGCGCTTACCCTGGCTGGAAGCCAGATGCAGATTCCGAGATCATGGCAATTTTCCGTGATATGTATGAAGGCATTTATGGTCATAAGCCGAACATCATGGTCATCCATGCTGGTCTTGAGTGTGGCCTATTTAAAGAACCATACCCACACATGGATATGGTTTCTTTCGGTCCAACAATAAAATTCCCTCACTCTCCAGATGAGAAAGTGAAGATTGATACTGTTCAGTTGTACTGGGAACAGATGGTCGCGCTTTTAGAAGCGATTCCAGAGAAAGCATAATTCAATCACGAAAAACGACAAAGGGTGCCATACGGCACCCTTTTTTTGGTTTAGTTGAACCCAACTACACACGGTTTTGCGCGTAAGCGGCTAACTCATCCATTGAGGTTTGTGCAGCAACTTCACCATCAATGTAGTAAGTAACAAACTCACCATCGCGTACACCCATGAGTGTCGCCTTTTCACCGTTACTGTAAGTAATATCCATTTGAACAGTGTTCTCATCGATTTGCTGCATTCGCCCCTGCTCAATGACACGGTTATCCGCTAATGGTGCGATTGGTGCCGTCGTTAACGACTTATCTAACTGGTGATTGACATCAATGTAAGTATCTACCTTTGTATCGAAGATATGTGGCTTACCATTTAACGGGTTCTTACCCGTCCAAAATTCTAGAGAGTTAAACACGATATAATCCGCTGCGATCGCGACACCATAAACAGGCGCTAAAAGCATATTTAGGCCACCTCGAGCGTAACGGTTGTCAACAGCTTTCAAGTTAAACCCCATGACATAACCTGTCACGGCATTACTACCTACGCAACCTGAAAGTGAAACTGCTACCGCAGTCAATGCACCAATTTTAGCAATTGCCTTTTTCATCAAAACCTCTAGTTAGAAAGTGTGAAACCTCAAATTCGGCGCGGATATTATCGGATAAAAAGTAGGGTTAAAAGTCCGTTTTTTTGTCCTCCATGAACAGTATTATTTTTAATACAGTCACATTTTTTAAGGCTATTATTGCGCACTCTTCTCTATGTCTTGTTATGTATTAAACTGATAGAAAAGATCATATTGAAAACAAAAACTTCACACATACCAAAATTTCACGCATGACGATTAAAGTAATTTGTCGTGTCCTTAATGAGAATGATTAGTGCGATTTTGCAGCAATTGTTACATTGCTGATGACGCATTTGACAGAGATGGTTTATGGCCAGAAGTAAAAAAAGCAAAGTGTTTGAGCTCTTAGGACATCAAATACAACCAGGACAACGATTAGAGATCGAATTTGAAGCAGCGAAGCTATATACACATTCGCCTTTATCTATTCCTGTGGAAATCATCCATGGGAAACAAGAAGGACCAGTGTTAATGGTGAATGCTGCTATCCATGGTGATGAGCTTAATGGCGTAGAAATCGTTCGTCAGATCATTAACCAACTGGATCCACAAAAACTGAAAGGCACTGTCATTGCAGTACCTATCGTTAACGTTTTTGGTTTCATCCATAAATCTCGTTACTTGCCCGACCGACGAGATCTCAACCGTTGCTTTCCTGGCAGTGAAAAAGGCGCACTTGCATCTCGTATGGCACACGGGTTCTTTAACAACATTGCCAAGCGTTGTGACTACATTTTGGATCTACACACAGGGGCAATTCATCGCACGAACTTGCCACAGATTCGCGCAAACTTAAGCAACCCAGAAACTCTACGTATTGCTCAAGCATTTTCGACGCCAGTGATTGTTGATTCAGCATTGCGTGATGGCTCTTTACGCAGTGAAGCAGAAAAATGTGATATTCCAGTGCTCACCTACGAGGCTGGCGAAGCATTGCGTTTTGATCCACTTTCGATCAGCGCTGGTGTGCTCGGGGTTCGGCGCGTAATGCAAGCCATTGGTATGTTGCGAGCGAGCAGGAAAAAGCTGCCTGAGCCTATCATAGCGAAGTCCACCAGCTGGGTTCGCGCGTCAGGTAACGGCATTTTGCGTACTGTCGTTAATCTGGGAGACAAAGTAGAACAGGGTGAAACGCTCGCTTATATTAGCTCTCCTCTTGGTCATGATGAGATAGAACTAAAAGCCCCGAAGCGTGGTTTGGTTATCGGTCAACAAACATTACCGTTGGTGAACGAAGGCGATGCAATTTTCCACCTTGCCTATTTTAACCAAGGTGATAATGCTTTAGAGCAAGCAGTCGAAAGCTATATTGAAGGCCTCACTGAATTCGATGCCGAGCCGCTGACCACCGGACAGATACCGTTAGAAACTCAGTAATTCCTACCAAGTAGGCGCCTGATTAGCTCAAAAGGAGCAACAGTGCTCGCACTATCTTGTTTAAAGCCAATAAGCTCAGCGTCCATGATGCTGGGCTTTTTGTTTTATGTAAGCTAACGATACTCATCGCAGTTTCCACGAATGGATAAAAAACTTTACAATCCGTCGCAAAAACACATTTGATAATTAATCTCATTATCATTTATTAATCGTAATAATGTTCTTATAATCCCAGCTTCATAAAAACACTATAAATCATCAATATGAAACGATTAAAAAGTCATCCATTCAAAGTAAATCTCATTTCACTGGCTTTGCTCTTCCCTCTTTATTCATATGCCGAGACAGCGCCAAATGAAGAGCTTGAAGTCATAGGCGTTCGTTATGCCAAACCTATTACCATTGCTGAGCCTGCGCAAACCACCATTAATTGGTCAGAGATTGAAGAGCAACAGTACTCTAATTTTGCCTCAATGATCGATGCCGTTCCCGGTGCATCAATAGATGGTGGCGGTCGTTCTGGTGGCGAACGTATTAACATTCGTGGTTTTGATGATCCAAGCGATATCGCCGTCTTTGTCGATGGCGCTCCAATTGGCTTTCAACAATACCGCTACGGTACCTTCTTTTTTGATCCGTTCTTAATTGGCGAAGCAGAAATTATCAAGGGCGCGCACGACTATCGAGCACTCAACGGGAAGTTTGGTGGCTCCATTCGCATTAAAACCAAAAGTGTCGATGATCTCCTTTACGGCGAAAGAAACTTTGGTGCTCGCATCTCAAGTGCATACAACACTAACGGTGATGAGAACGCCTACACGCTAACACTCTATGGTAAAAACGATACTGGTTTTTATTTTCTAGCGAATGGCTCGGTAAAAGATTCTGATGACATTAAAGTCGGAGGTGGTGAAACGTTGGATTACTCAGGTTATGAGCAAGAAAACATGCTCGTAAAGGTCGGTTATGAAAACAACGATCACGAGTTTGAAATTAGCCACACTCGCTACAAAGATGAAGGTCGTAAACCTTGGGCTAACCGCCGAGGAAAAATGCCTAACATCACCGAATACAATATCAAGAAATACGGCTCATTAGAAAAAGCCCAATACGCTTACACCGTCGATAACAAATACACGGACAACACCACAACCATCTCTTACCACTACATGCCGACTAACCCGTATATTGATTTCAATATCAAAATGGCACGTTCCGAAAACGATCGTCATTGGGTTCGCCCTGACGTAGCATTCGAGAAAATGTTCGTTTCTGTTGGCAGTTACGGTCATGAGTCATGGCTGAGTTACGAGCGTGACTACGTTGATGTGTTTAACCAAGCACAATTCGGAGACCACACTCTAGTCACTGGGCTTCAATATCAAAAAACCGATAGAGACTCGTTAGTATTCAACGCATCATACGACAGTAATGAAGCGAAAAACTACGGTTGGTACACCCCTTACTACGAACCATCTGGCACGCAGTCAATTTATGCCGCTTACATTGCTGATCACTATCAAGCAACAGACCGCCTAACAATCACACCTTCTCTGCGTTACGAATACATCAAGAGTAAAGGAAAAGGGAACGCAGCGCCGGATTATAATGATCCAGCTGCCGGACATGACTATGGTGAAACGACGCATAAAGGCTTTAGCCCACGTTTGGATATCGACTTTGATGCGAGCAATAATACGCGTTTAAACGCCTCCTACGCCTACGCTTTAAAAGCACCAACCGTTGATAACATCTACTCAGTGCAATATGCGCGAGCTACCGCTACGGCTACTGCTTTGAATCTGGATGTGTCTCGTATCCATGCTTATCAAGCAAGCGTTATCAACTTAACGGAAGGGCTGGTGAACTCTCGCGATAACCTCGCAACAGAGTTAACTATGTTCTATAACGATGTTAGCGACACAGTTGATATACGAACGGGCGAAAACCTCGACAAAAATACTACTGAGTTACAAAGCTGGAATACAAACCTAGATGGCTTTAAAAACTATGGCTTTGAGCTAATTTCACAATACCGGATTGAAGATTTCTACAGTAATTTCTCAGCAAGTTACATTCGCGGCAAAAACAAAGGTAGCCTATCTGACTCTACAGGTTCAGATGATGATCATCCTGATGTACCGCCATTAAACATTAATCTGGGTTTGGGTTACGAATGGATTCCTGGTTTACGTACGGGCTGGGAAGTCCGTTGGTATGATGCGCAAACCAAAACCAAGGCAAGCGGTAATAATTTAAAAGTGAAATCGCCAAGTGAGCAATACACGCTACAAAACGCTTACGTGGTTTGGGAAATACAACAAGTCGAAGGCTTGAGCGTTGGCGCGGTTGTGAAAAACTTAACCGATCGTTACTACGAAGCATACCTATCTAATGGCGTGCCTTCGCCTGGTCGCGAAGTCAAACTGCACCTCACTTATCAATACTAACCATACCTAAAAGATGCAGGGCAGACATTAACTGCCCTGTTATATCGTATCCAATGGCCATAATTGCACGCCGTTTTATTTATCAGTATTATCATTTCCTTTTGCTTGCATACACATTATGAACAATCTAAAAACACGGCTTCTTCTGATTTGCTTCTTCCCTGTAGGTAGCCTAGCGCAAGCTTCTGAGAACATTGCAGACTACTTACAAGAACAAAGCAAGCACCAAGTTTCAGAAGATTTTTACGCACAGCCAACAGCAAATAACCTGAATCTAGATGCAAAAACTAACTCTTTAACTTGGCACGAAGATGGTAAGCCGGATCACTGTCGTTACGCCAAGCAGCCCAAAGACGTCGCAACACATTTCGACTACGGTGAAGCAAACGATCTATCTGACGGCTTACAACACTTTGATTTACCGGAAAGACATTCTGCAAAGGTCAAATCGACACATCGCACTTATGCTAATAACCCTCACCTTCTTCCTGGCAATAAACAATTTGCAGCCCCTGAAGACGGCACGTTTAGCTTGTCCGTATCGTCGGATTGTTTTTAGCCGATATAAATAAAAAATGCCCTGAGACAAAACTCAGGGCATTTTCACTATTTGTTTGATGGGTAACGTCACCATCTCACCGATTTAAACTTATTCTTCGTCAGTGTCTACTTCGGTTTCACGTGCTTTGCGGGCTTCTTCTTTACGAACTTTTGCCGCTAGTTGTTCTGCTTCGCGCTCTTGACGTTGCGCTGCTTTACGCTCGTTACGAACCACTTGGTTTTGGATAAATCCAGCCAGTTCTTGTTCAGCCCAAGCTTGTGCTTTCTCTTCGCTGTCAAAGCCTGTTTCACGCTTTGATACTACAGTCTTACGAGATGTCACTTGGCGAGTGATTTCTGCGCTCCAGCCGTTACGTTTTTCAGTGACGCGGATAGCAAATTTTGGATTCTTAGACATTTCTTTCATTTCCTAAGGGATTTAGGGATCAATCAGGGATTCGGTCAACTTGATAACTCCATCTAAGCTGAGCTGTTTAACACCATCCCTTGGTAAGCGAGGTATTAGAGCATAAAAGTAATCTAAACGCTGCAAGTTTTTTACGCTAGATAATAGATGACAAAGAAGAGGCAGAACAAAGCAACGTTTCGCCAAGTCACTAGAAAGAGCGACGAAGAAAAAAGAGTGATAAGAAAAAAGAAAGCGCTGGTCTCTCAACCAACGCTTTACTTAAGCTAGATTAACTTTTGGTTAATTAACCAATATTCTTACGGGCATTTTGGAACATACGCATCCAAGCGCCATTTTCACCCCAACCTTCCGGAGCCCAAGAATTTGCAACTGTGCGGAATACGCGCTCTGGGTGAGGCATCATGATAGTTACGCGACCGTCTGCTGTTGTTAAACCAGTAATCGCGTTTGGCGAACCATTCGGGTTGTTCGGGTATTGTTGTGTTGGGTTACCGAGGTTATCCACGTAACGAATCGCAACCGTACCTGATGCTTCAATCGCTGCTAGGTGCTCTGCATCACGTACTTCTACACGCCCTTCACCGTGGGAAACCGCGATTGGCATGCGCGAACCAGCCATTCCGTCGAAGAATACAGAGTCAGATTTCTGAACTTCAACTAGACTAAAGCGCGCTTCAAAACGCTCAGATTCGTTGCGCACAAAACGTGGCCACAAGTCTGCACCTGGGATCAGCTCTTTCAGGTTTGATAGCATCTGGCAACCGTTACATACACCTAAAGAGAACGTCTCTTCACGGTTGAAGAAGGCTTGGAATTGTTCACGAGCTTGTGCGTTAAACAGGATAGACTTAGCCCAACCTTCACCCGCACCTAATACGTCGCCGTAAGAGAAGCCACCACAAGCTACTAGGCCATGGTATTCATCCAGTACCGCTTGGCCTGTTAGGATATCGCTCATATGGATGTCGGTTGCTTCAAAACCAGCTCGGTCAAACGCTGCTGCCATTTCGACGTGGGAGTTAACGCCCTGCTCACGTAGAATTGCCATCTTAGGTTTAGCACCTTTCGCAATGTACGGTGCTGCTACGTCTTCATTTACGTCGAAGCTGAGCTTAACGTTTAGACCAGGGTCAGAGTTGTCTTTCTTAGCTTCGTGCTCTTGGTCTGCACACGCTGGGTTATCACGTAGACCTTGCATCTTATGCGTTGTTTCAGCCCAGATAACGCGTAGTTCGGTACGTGAACGTTCAAGCACAACTGCATCACCAGAAGTGATAACAAAGTCGTCTGAAGCTTCAACAGAACCAATCACATGTGAGCATGCCTCTAACCCGTTTGCCGCCAGAGTAGATAGAACTGAATCTAGATCATCATTCTTAACTTGAACAACCGCACCTAGCTCTTCGTTAAATAGAACGGCTAGCGCATCGTCACCCAGCTCTGCGATGTTCGCTTTTACGCCACAGTGACCCGCGAACGCCATCTCAGCCAGTGTAACAAACAGACCGCCGTCGCCTTTATCGTGGTAGGCCACTAACTTGTCATCACGTACTAACGCTTGCATTGCATCAAAGAAGCCTTTTAGCTGCTCTGCATTATCTACGTCAGCAGGTTTGTCACCCAGCTGTTTGTATACTTGTGCCAATGCTGTCGCACCTAAGCGGTTTTTGCCGTTACCCAAGTCAACAAAAACTAGAGAAGTATTTCCTTTGTCAGTGCGTAGTTGTGGAGTCACGGTCTTACGTACGTCTTCCACACGACCAAATGCCGTGATAACTAGCGACAGTGGAGATGTGACTTCTTTGCTCTCGCCGTTTTCTTCCCACTTGGTTTTCATCGACATGGAGTCTTTACCAACTGGGATAGTCAAACCTAAAGCAGGACACAATTCTTCACCAACCGCTTTCACTGCTTCGTAAAGACCCGCATCTTCACCTGGGTGACCCGCTGGAGACATCCAGTTCGCAGACAGTTTAATGTGTTTAATATCACCGATGTCTGTTGCCGCAATGTTAGTTAGTGACTCACCAACGGCTAGGCGAGCCGATGCTCCAAAGTCTAGTAATGCCACTGGCGTGCGCTCACCCATCGACATTGCTTCGCCATGGTAAGTGTCGTAGCTTGCCGCTGTTACTGCGCAGTTTGCTACTGGTACCTGCCAAGGGCCAACCATTTGATCACGAGCAACCAGACCCGTTACTGTTCGGTCACCGATAGTAATTAGGAATGTTTTTTCTGCAACAGCAGGAAGACGAAGTACGCGATCCACCGCTTCATTAAGCTCAATACCATCACGAACAATGGCAGGGCTTTCCACTTTTAGTGTGGTTGCGTCACGGTGCATCTTCGGTGGCTTACCAAGCAGGATATCCATTGGCATATCGATTGGCGTATTGTCGAAGTGAGAATCTTCTAGCGTTAGATGACGCTCTTCTGTCGCCACACCCACCACTGCATACGGTGCGCGTTCACGCTTACAGATGGCGTCGAATGCTTCCATGTTTTCTGGCGCTACCGCTAGAACGTAACGTTCCTGTGATTCGTTACACCAGATTTCCAGCGGGCTCATGCCCGGCTCATCGTTTGGTACATCGCGTAATTGGAACTTACCGCCACGCTCACCGTCGTCGACAAGTTCAGGCAATGCGTTAGAGATACCGCCTGCACCCACATCGTGGATAAATGCGATTGGGTTGTCGTCGCCTAACTGCCAACAACGGTCGATCACTTCCTGACAGCGACGTTCCATCTCTGGGTTTTCACGCTGTACTGAAGCGAAGTCCAGATCTTCTGCTGACTGACCAGATGCCATGGAAGATGCCGCACCACCACCAAGACCGATGTTCATTGCCGGACCACCAAGTACGATTAGGCTCGCACCCACAGGGATCTCTTTCTTCTGTACGTGTTCATCGCGGATGTTACCCATTCCACCAGCAATCATGATTGGTTTGTGGTAACCACGAATTTCTTCACCCGCATGAGAAGTGACTTTTTCTTCGTAAGTACGGAAGTAACCCAATAGATTTGGACGACCAAATTCGTTGTTGAATGCCGCGCCGCCTAGAGGGCCTTCAAGCATGATGTCTAACGCATTCACAATACGACCCGGCTTGCCGAAGTCGGTTTCCCATGGCTGTTCAAAACCAGGAATACGTAAGTTAGAGGTTGTAAAACCAACCAGACCCGCTTTTGGCTTACCGCCGATACCCGTCGCGCCTTCGTCACGGATTTCACCGCCTGAGCCAGTCGATGCGCCCGGCCACGGAGAGATTGCCGTTGGGTGGTTGTGCGTTTCTACCTTCATCAAGATGTGCGTATCTTCATGGTGGTACGTGTATTGACGAGATTTAGGGTCAGGGAAGAAACGCCCCGCTTTAGAACCTGTCATAACGGCTGCGTTGTCTTTGTATGCAGACAGCACATAGTCAGGTGTCGTTTCAAAAGTGTTTTTGATCATTTTGAACAAAGACTTAGGTTGATCTACCCCGTCGATTGTCCAATCTGCGTTAAAAATTTTGTGGCGACAATGCTCTGAGTTCGCCTGAGCAAACATCATCAATTCAATGTCGTTTGGGTTACGCCCAAGCTTAGTAAAGTTCTCTACCAAGTAATCAATTTCATCTTCTGCGAGTGCCAAGCCAAGGGAAACGTTTGCCTCTTCAAGCGCAAGACGACCGCCAGCTAAGATATCAACATGTGCGACAGGCTTAGGCTCTGCAACAGTAAATAATGCTGATGCGGCTTCAAATTCTGTGAATACTGTTTCCATCATGCGGTCGTGAATTAACGCTTTAACAGCGTCAGCTTGAGCTTCTGATAGAACAACTGAAGACTCGACATAATAAGCCGTACCACGCTCTAGACGTTTCACTTTATCCAGACCACAGTTAACAGCGATATCGGTAGATTTAGAAGACCAAGGCGAGATAGTGCCAGGACGAGGCGTGACAAGAAGTAGAAGACCTTCAGGCTCATGCTCTTCGATGGTTGGGCCGTAAGTTAGTAACTTTTCAAGTTTTTCTAACTCTTGGTCATCAAGGTCTGACTTTAGATCGGCAAAGTGCATAAACTCGGCATAAATGCCAGTTACAGGCAGATCTTGTTCACGACAAAGTTCCAGTAGTTTATTAACACGAAACTCAGAAAGAGCTGGGGAGCCACGCAAAATTCTCATGTGCTTAGGTCTCTTATGCAATTGATTAAGGTGATATTGGAATAAATTCAGACACTTAAAATAAGCCCTGTCGAACCTATGCCGATTCCACCTCGTCATTGCGAGCGCATTATATAGTAATTGTTTTTGTGATGTAACACCAAAAGCAACCGTTTGCGTCATTTTTTTTGTCAAATTTGAATTACAACTAAAATGTCGATAAAACACACAATGTCACGTTATAAGTGTGTGATTCACTTTGCCCCATGAGCTCGCTTTGATATAAAGGCAAATAGAAATTTTCCAAGATGTACCTATTAATGCAAATAAGTCACTTCAACCGGCTCAAGCGCAGTGCTCTAATTTTAGTTTCTGTTCTTTTGCTCTCAGCTTGCCAGATTGAGTCGGAGCCCAAAAGTGAATTTGAAAAAATTCAAGAACGTGGTGTGCTTCGTGTTGGCACGCTAAACAATCAGCTTTCCTACTACATAGGTCCCGATGGTCCCGCAGGGTTGGATTACGAATTGGCGCGTCAGTTTGCGGAGCAGCTCGGCGTCAAACTCGAGATTAAACCAGCCTTTCGCCAGGCTGAGCTTTTTCCTGCTCTTAAGAAAGGAGATATCGATATCATCGCTACGGGTTTAAATCAAACGTCACAAGCAGTCAAACGATTTAGACCAGGCCCGGCCTATTATTATGTAAGCCAACAAGTGGTATATAAAAAAGGGCAACTTCGACCACGAGATATCGAACAACTCATTGAATACCAAGCCTCGAAAGACGACGAGTCCGACGAAGATACAAATGCAGGCGCTCAAACATTAAAGATCGTTGAACAATCGCAATATGTTCCGACCCTAACAGCGTTAAAGAAGCAGTATCCAGAACTTCAGTTTGAAATTGTTGGTGATGCTGACACGAGAGACTTACTCAAATACGTATCGACGGGTGAGTTACGTTTTACTGTGACTGATTCGGTGGAACTTTCCCTAGCTCAGCGCCTTTATCCCGACCTTGCGCTCGCGTTTGAACTTACAGAAGATCAACCAGTATCGTGGTTTACTCGACGCTCTGAGGACGAAAGTTTGTATGCGATGCTGATAGAGTTTTTCGGTAACATTAAACAATCAGGAGAACTGTCCACTCTCGAAGAGAAGTACATTGGTCATATTGAAGCATTTGACTACGTTGATACTCGCGCATTCATTCGAGCTCTGGATGACAAATTGCCTAAGTGGGCACCTTTATTCCAAAAGTACAGCGAAGAGTTCGACTGGCGCTTAATTGCAGCATTGGCGTATCAAGAATCACACTGGAAGCCAGCGGCAAAATCGCCAACAGGTGTAAGAGGGATGATGATGCTGACTCTGCCAACAGCGAAAAGCGTCGGGGTAACAAACCGTTTAGACCCTGAGCAATCTGTTCGTGGTGGTGTCGAGTACTTACGTCGTATTGTAAGTCGCGTGCCTGATAGCATCAACGAGCATGAAAAAATATGGTTTGCGTTAGCTTCATACAATATTGGTTACGGCCACATGATGGACGCACGACGACTCACCAAAGCACAAGGTGGCGATCCGAACGCTTGGGCGGATGTAAAAGACAGGCTGCCTTTACTACGTCAGAAGCGCTATTACAGTCAAACTCGCTATGGGTATGCCAGAGGCGATGAAGCGCGTAATTACGTAGAAAATATTCGACGTTACTACCAATCCATCATTGGTCATGTCAGCCAACAGCCAGCGATTGATGAGAATAGCGATGACTTGCAAGTGATTCCGCCGCTCAACCCCGCCATTTTGATATCGGGCGCAGTAGAGACCGTCGTAGAACAAGTCTCTGGCGCTTCTGACGTCACGGTTGAAGAAGATACCGAACAAGAAAGCATTGAAGAATAAACCCGCGGTAAACTAAAAAATGACGAGCCTATGAAGCTCGTCATTTTTATTGAGTCCTAACGAAAACTTATCTAGAATCCAATATTCTGAGTGACACCAACCACACTCAACCATTCCTTTGGTTGGTCGCCTTTTCTTCATCGTTAGTAAAACTGATTGCTTTGTAACAGATTACTTTACAACCACATGGTTTAGCTCACTTGATGAAGCGGCACTTTCGGCTACACTCTGCCGAAATAACGTCACTCCTATTATTAAGCATCGTATTGAAATTGTTTGCTGGCTCTGTGCAATGCAGAAGTCAAATGAAGAACGTTTAAACCATACAATGTTTAGTGCGATTATCGAGCCTATTGCCAAGCATCGATGAGCCGCGCTTTACTGGTATAAGTCTTGTCTGCAGGAGGTTTGAATATGAGAAGACGTAGAGTGCAGTCAAAGCGTTTAAATAACACAGTAGCTGCTATCCGACGTAAACGTAAACTGACATGTATGAAAAAGAAAGTAAGTTCACGTAATCGTGTTTTTGTACATTTAGTCAATCACTAGTGCGTCCAAGCAAACATCTACCACGTTGTAGGTGTTTGCTAGCCCTCACTACTCCCACTACCTTGTTCGCTCTCTCCATTTTCTAATGCTTTTTGTGCTTGCTTCTTCGCTTTAATTTCCTTTCGGCGGCGCTTAAAAAACGCTTGTAGCTGAGTGCGGCACTCATCTTCTAGCAGCCCCTTTTCAACTAAGGCGTAATGGTAAGCGGCTTGGCTTTCAAACAAATTAAGCACTGTTCCTGCTGCTCCAGCTTTTAAATCTGGCGCTCCAAAAACAACCCGCTTAACGCGGCTATGCAATAAGGCTCCGGCACACATTGGGCATGGCTCAAGTGTTACATATAACGTCGTATCCAGAAGGCGGTAATTTTCTAGCTTTTGGCCTGCTTTACGCAGTGTTTGGATCTCAGCATGTGCGGTAGCGTCATTAGTACCAATAGAGCGATTCCACCCCTCAGCGATAATTTCACCATCTTTGACAAGCACTGCGCCGACAGGTACTTCCCCCTCAGCTTCTGCTTGCTCGGCAAGCACCATCGCTCTGCGCATAAACAATTCATCTTGAGGGGTAAACGGATGGTTAGACAAAGGAGGCTCCAAAGAAACAAAAAACGATTGAAGTCGGGAATTTTATCACCAACTTCGGTTTCACTACAGCAACACATCACGGGACAAAGTCTGCAACCCCAAAAAACCTAGTTACAAGACCTATCGATGTTCGTTGTGCGAGAACAAAAAAGCGCAGATCGAAGACCTGCGCTTTTCGGCTGCCAATTAGCGGCTTTCACACCCTACACGTTTTTACATTGTGTAAGTGTAAGGAGCTTGAATGCCTAGCGGGATACCTACCATCCAATAAGCAACTAGGAAGATAGACCAACCGATCAGCATTGCGATCGAGAATGGCATCATTAGTGACGCAAGCGTACCGATACCAGCCGACTTCACATAACGCTGACAGTAAACCACTACAAGAGGGAAAAATACCATTAGAGGCGAAATGATGTTCGATACAGAGTCACCCACACGGTAAGCCGCTTGAGACAGCTCAGGCGAGATACCAACCGCCATTAGCATTGGCACTAAGATTGGACCAATTAAAGCCCATTTTGCCGATGCCGAACCAATAAGTAGGTTTACAGACGCGGTTAGAAGTATCATACCGATGATGGTCACTTCACCTGGTAGGTTCATCGCTTTTAAGCCTTCTGCGCCATACAACGCTAGCATCGTACCGATGTTTGACTGAGCAAATGCAGATAGGAACTGAGCACAGAAGAACGACATAACAATGTATGCGCCCATGGTTGACATAGTATCAGCCATCGCTTTGATAATGTCGTTGCTGGTCTTGAACGTTCCAGACACTTTACCGTAAACGTAACCAGGAATGATAAACAGAATAAAGATCAACGGCACGATAGACTTCATGATCGGTGCTGAGAAGGCAGTAATTTCACCTTCAGGCGAGCGAAGTGCTGATGTTTCTGGAATTAACGCTGCAACAAGTAAAGCAATACCCGCCATCATTGCCCAACCTGCATAACGGAATGCTTTTGATTCCAGTTCAGTAAATGAACCTAGGTTTGGCGCGGTTTCCGCATCATCATCAATTGGCATTTTTGATAAACGAGGCTCGATGATTTTCTCTGTCACGTACCAACCAATCCCCACAATAATGATAGAGGATAGGCCAGTGAAGAAGATGTTCGCTAATGGGTTAACCACATATTCAGGATCAAGAACCTGCGCCGCAGTTTGCGTAAAGCCTGCTAGTAGTGGATCGATACCTGAAGGGATAAAGTTTGCAGAGAAGCCACCAGATACACCTGCAAATGCTGCCGCAATGCCTGCTAGAGGGTGACGACCTGCCGCATGGAAGATAATACCGCCAAGAGGAATAACCAGAACATAGCCTGCATCTGCCGCAGTATGCGATACAATGGCAACCAAAATAAGCATTGGAGTAAGAAGCTTAGCTGGCGTGAAGTTCAGCATCTTCTTAAGACCCGTCGTAATAAAGCCCGAAGAATCTGCAACACCCACACCTAACATTGCGACAAGTACGATACCCAGTGGCGCAAAGCCAGTAAACGTCGTCACCATGTTAGCAAGGAAACTTGCTAGCGCTTCGCCCGTAAGTAAGTTGGTGATAGTAAGAGCTTCGCCCGTTCGAGGGTTTGGAAGATCGAATGATACATTCGACAAAAGTGCTGACGCCGCCCAAGTAATGATCAATGCCCAGAAGAACAAAATCGCAGGATCAGGAATTTTGTTACCTGTCCTCTCGATAAAGTTTAAAAAGCGCTCCATCCCGCTCGGCTTCGATGATGGTGCCTTATTTACAGCTTGGTTACTCATGGTAACTCCATAGTGAATGATGTTGGTGCCAAGGCCTATTTGAATAATTATAGCGACCTACTATCCAACGAGTATTCTAGTAAACACTAATGGAGAAAGCAC
Organism: Vibrio sp. 2130-1; assembly: GCF_033339515.1. Classification (NCBI taxonomy): domain Bacteria; kingdom Pseudomonadati; phylum Pseudomonadota; class Gammaproteobacteria; order Vibrionales; family Vibrionaceae; genus Vibrio; species Vibrio sp. 2130-1. The sequence continues at coordinate 110,306 of NZ_JAWOUT010000010.1, read as the reverse complement.
AAGGTTCTAGATTTTTTTTCATAATTGGAGACATATTTTGCAAAAAAACAAAACCAAAGATACAAGCCTGAAACATTATGGAAAAATCAACATATACATTTAGTAAACGAGCTGGCAAAAACAGAGGTTGCATAGAGCGATGAATAGATAGTTTTAAGAAAAGAAACTATACGTGATGAGAAGCAAGAAATAATTCTCTTCAATATAAAAAGGGCAACGCGGACAGTGAACACCTTATCCAGAACTCCAATCGGTTTTGATTGAATCGGCATAAAACAGGAACCTAGACTATTTAATCAAATTCGCTATGTTTAGAGATCATGGTTTTCAGCTCTACCGATTGTATTTTACCGTGGCGATCTTGCCATAGAGCTTCCATATGTATCGTTTTAAGTGCGCCCGACAGAGTTGCCGTTGGCACAGACCAAGATAAAGTATACAAGGGGTGCGTAGTATCTTCCCCAGAGACAATATTTGTATCAAAATTAGCGGCGGGCATCGAGGGGACTGCAGAAATAGCCCCACGCGTACGAAACCACTCTAATTTCTGCTCAGCAAGATTTAGCGCTTCAATGCTATGCATCGCGTAATCTGCCCGCAGCTCAATGTAAGCTTGCAACTTAACCAATCCAAGAGCACCGACACCAATTAAAATAAAAGAAATCATTATTTCAATTAAACTAAAACCATGTTGTTTACTTGGCATTCCAACTTCCCTCTTGCCAACGAACATCATTTCTCCTTGTTGTAGGTCTTTTGCTGGAATCAAATAGTAACTCCATTGAGCCCGCAATTGAGGTTTTTAACCCATCAGTATCAAAACCATAACCACCCGTTGCGTGAAATGCCCCTGCATCAACATAAACAGTTTGTGTAAGATCAGTATATTGTTTACCAATGGTAAAATTAGTCGGTGAGCCATCAGCATTCGAGAACAAACTTTCCCAATAGCTTTTTAACTCATTAGGAGCAAACTGTGGTTTAGTTTTATCGACTAAATGAAAAAGCGAACCCTGAAATGTTGTTGAACCAGTATTGATAAAAATACCATCTTGAATAACTAACGTATATTTCTCATGGTTGCCTTGAAGTGCTAAATTCCCGTGAATGGCGCAGTCACCAGTAATCCAAACCTTATCTACTTCCTTAAAAGCATTTTCGATAGCTGATTTACACTGTGTCGCATTTGACAAATTGATTTTCCCAGCTTTCGGAAATGAAGCTTTGACTTTATCAATATTTTCCGGTGTTTTTTTGTAATCAAAAAAGGTTTGGAATGGATCGACTTCAGAGTCATAAACAAAATCGCCTTTTAGCTGCGGATCAGAAGTTTCAGGTTTATTAGTTTTCGTAATTGCATTCCCAGCTTTTACTGTAACATTGGTTGTCGTTGCAGCGGTACACCCTCCAGAAGGAGAACCATCATATAAGCTATTCGCTCTTATTGATGCAGTGTTATATTTTGATCCTGTGCTTCCGCCTTCCATGGTATAACTATACCGATAAGTCAGTGATATGCATTCATACAGATTGTCAGAATTAAGATCACCTTTCGCATCTGGATGAACCTTTAAATCACCATAAGTAGTTAACTTGGATGTGGTTTGTATCGCTCCTTTTCCACGATTACTTAGTGTACTGAAAGTTTTATTGAGCTGGGCCCAACCATTGTGAGATATAGAATTAATACGATAGACTCCTGCCCCTATATCAGTAACGTTCAGCTGGCTAAGGTTTAATTCCCTCTTACATAAGGTATTTAAATTATTGTGATTAATTGGGATGAGCTCGTTCACTATGGATACATCATCTGTGACATAAGCAAATAGACACTCAAGCCCCCCTTCCGCTTCCCAGTGCTGTTGCCGAGAACTAACTTCATTCTGCGCACGCTTAATTTGATAAAATAGATTCTTATATGACCCTAACGTCACAACCAAAGCGACAGAGAGCAGTATGGAAGTAATAAGTAACGTGGCCACTCCTTGTTGATGCTTACGTATCATTGCCAATTCCTTTGCTGAACTTGTAATAAAATGGCGTGAGAAATTGCCGGATCATTTTTTAATTCAGCGGCCATTGAAATAGAAATAAACGCACTCTCTATTGACGAACCTGATAGTAATGTTCGACTAACACCAAATTGAGTTACTTTAATTTGCTTAGGATCAAAAAGATCAAAACATCCACTAGCAGCAGACACGACACTTAAAGGTGATGGTGAATCATCCTGGCAATATTCCAACATATTATCCTTTAACCGATATATCGTATTACTCACAGAGCTTGCTGTGTTTCGATAAACATAACCGATTTTTTCGGATTGTTGATATAGAACGCTAGGAGAACCGGAAAGCATCATTGATTTTGTCGTAATACCATCAAACCCTGCTCGTTGAATATCCTCTTTCACTTGTTGAATTACACTACTCATCTGCTGAAGTAGCATTATTTCCTTGCTTCGCTGCACAGCTGTTTTTTGGTTAGAAAGAAACACTGCGCCAACAATGCCCAAAGCGACAAGTCCTAACAACGCAGCAATCATAAACTCAACAAGTGTACTACCCTGCTGTTTAGCATTGTTCAAAGCCATATTTTGCCTTATTCATAGCGCACACTTTTACTCGCCCTGCTCCGTTATGAACAGTTACTTTTATCGGACTGGTATCCGCTTGAGATTTCTTCAGGTGAATACTTCCCGCATTTTTGGGATTCCCCATAACACGATCAAACTTGACGCTAGTTATATTACTCGACACCACCAGACCCCGATATAGATGACCTTGCAGCTCAGCAACAGTATTCATTGAAGTAATGTCAGTGACATTCGATACACTCGAGAGTGTGAGCTTCCAGCTTCCGGTGGATGAAGGCAAGCCTTGAATATGAACCCAAAAATCTTGATTTCTCATCACCGATTCCGATTTCGCTTGGATCAAAAAACCCTGTAATTCGTTGGCTAAATTCACTATTTTCATGTGTTGGCTAACTTTTGAAAAACTTGGGGCGACAAAAAGTAGTAGCACTGACAAGACAGCAACAGTAATAAGAAGCTCCAACAACGTAAACCCGCGAGGCATTTCCCAAATTCCTATGTAAACGGCAAAAGGGCCGTAATTCATCTTGCACAGATGCTATCACCTGCCAAAAATAGGCGGAAAAGTGAAAAGGAAACTACTCGTGATGATTCGAATTTCTCGTTGTAACGGCTACAAAAAAGGATTGAGAGGGATGACATTGATCGAATTACTGATAGCTGTCGTGATTGTCGGGATCATTGCTGCGATCGCCTACCCTTCTTACACTAATCATGTAATCAAGTCTCATAGGACGGTTGCCTTGAGCGATCTTAGTCGAATTCAGCTAGAGCTAGAGACATCTTATGATGGTGGGTACGACTGGAGTCATATTCTCTCTGGAGGAACATGCACTCTATGTGACTCAGACAAAAATAGATTTTCTTTCGATATTGCTAGCTCTGCAAGTACGGCCTATACCATTACAGCAACAGCAAAATCACCTCTTGGACAAGACGACGACGAGTGCTTGACTGGTTCTAAAACGATTACTTTAACGTCAACAAATGTCGAAGAACCAAGTGATTGCTGGAACTAGCAAGAACACCGAGATGCAAAAAGGCCTGCATTTTAGCAGGCCTTTGTATTTGTGCTTTTCACTAACGTCTTAGCTGGTTAAATCATCAAAGAACTTTTTCACACCGTTGAAAAAGCCTTCTGATTTAGGCTTGTGCTTTGTCGCCGCTTCACCACCACAAGATTCTTCAAACTCTTTGAGCAGTTCTTTTTGGCGTGAGCTTAGATTTACTGGTGTTTCGACAACCAACTTAACAATCAAGTCACCGATACCGCCACCGCGAACGCCTTTCACACCTTTACCACGCATGCGGAACATACGACCTGTTTGCGTTTCTGAAGGTACTTTTAGGCTTACGCGACCATCTAGAGTTGGTACTTCAACTTCACCACCTAGAGCCGCCATCGCAAAGCTTACTGGCACTTCACAGTATAGGTTGTTGCCATCACGCTCGAAGATATGGTGCTCTTTCACGTGCACTTGTACATACAAGTCGCCAGCAGGCGCCCCCATTTCTCCCGCTTCACCTTCGCCAGATAGACGAATACGGTCGCCAGTATCAACACCTGCAGGGATCTTAACGTTAAGTGTTTTTGTTTTCTGCTTACGACCTTGACCATGACACTCATTACAAGGGTCTTTAATGATTTTACCTTTACCGTGACAGGTAGGACAGGTTTGTTGCACTGCGAAGAAGCCTTGTCGCATCTGTACTTGACCATGACCATGACAGGTACCACATGTTTCAGCAGATGAACCTTTCTTCGCGCCACTACCATCACAGGTATCACAGTGTACTAGTGTCGGTACTTCGATCTCTTTCGTTACACCACGAACTGCTTCTTCTAGCGTTAATTCCATGTTGTAACGTAGGTCAGCACCTCGCTGGGCACGGTGGCCACCACCGCCACGACGACCACCACCAAAGATGTCACCGAATACATCGCCAAAGATGTCGCCGAAATCAGCACCGCCGCCGCCAAAGCCGCCGCCACCGAAACCACCGCCGCCTTGTTCAAAAGCAGCATGACCGTATTGGTCGTACGCCGCTTTCTTTTGAGGGTCGGTCAGAACTTCGTACGCTTCTTTTACTTCTTTAAACTTGTCCGCCGCAGAATCATCACCCTGGTTTCGGTCTGGGTGGAATTTCATCGCTAGACGCTTATACGCCTTTTTGATATCGCGCTCTGAGGCATCACGGCTTACGCCTAATACTTCGTAAAAATCACGTTTTGACATGTTCTTCGTCACCAGTTAATTACTACAAACGGCATCGATTCACCGCTTGGTGTTTGTATCGTTCTAGGTAAGTGCACTTGTCTGCAACATACTTAACTAGAAAGACAGCGTTTACAAACAGACGGGCGTAAGAGTTGCCCCAAACGCCCGCACACGAAGTCTTATCGACCCCAGATGGCTAAGTAGCCATCTGGTTAAGAAATATTATTTCTTGTCGTCTTTAACTTCTTCGAACTCAGCATCTACAACGTCGTCTTCTTTAGACTGTGCACCTGCGTCAGCACCTTGTGCTTGCTGCGCTTGAGCTTGTTGTTGAGCGATTTCCATCAGCTTTTGAGAAGCAGTCATTAGTGCTTGAACTTTAGCATCGATAGCTTCTTTGTCTTCGCCTTTACGTGCTGTTTCTAGCTCAGAAATTGCTGCTTCAATCTTCTCTTTCTCTTCTGCAGGTAGCGCTTCACCAGCTTCTTCTACTTGCTTACGAGTACCGTGAATCATTTGGTCAGCTTGGTTACGTGCAGTTGCTAGCTCTTCGAACTTCTTGTCCGCTTCTTTGTTAGCTTCTGCTTCTTGAACCATTTTCTCGATGTCTTCATCGCTTAGACCGCCAGAAGCTTGGATAGTGATCTTCTGCTCTTTACCAGTCTGCTTGTCTTTCGCAGATACGTGTAGGATACCGTCCGCATCAAGGTCAAACGTAACCTCGATTTGTGGCATACCACGTGGTGCAGGCTGGATGCCTTCTAGGTTAAATTGGCCTAGAGACTTGTTGTACATCGCTTGCTTACGCTCACCTTGTAGAACGTGGATAGTTACCGCGCTCTGGTTGTCTTCCGCTGTAGAGAAAACTTGGTTCGCTTTAGTTGGGATAGTTGTGTTCTTCTCAACTAACTTAGTCATCACGCCACCCATTGTCTCGATACCTAGAGACAGTGGAGTTACGTCTAGTAGTAGTACGTCTTTAACGTCACCAGCAAGTACACCACCTTGAACTGCAGCACCCATTGCTACTGCTTCGTCAGGGTTTACGTCACGGCGCGCTTCTTTACCAAAGAACTCAGCAACTTTCGCTTGAACCATTGGCATACGAGTCTGACCACCAACTAGGATTACGTCAGTGATGTCGTTTACTGATAGGTCAGCGTCAGCTAGAGCTACTTTTAATGGCTCAAGAGAGCGTTGTACTAGGTCTTCAACTAGAGATTCTAGTTTTGCACGAGTCACTTTAATGTTCATGTGCTTAGGACCAGTTGCATCTGCAGTAACGTAAGGTAGGTTTACGTCTGTTTGAGAAGTAGAAGAAAGCTCGATTTTCGCTTTCTCTGCTGCTTCTTTAACACGCTGCATTGCTAGTGGGTCGTTCTTAAGGTTGATGCCTTGCTCTTTGTTGAACTCATCAACCAAGTAGTTGATTAGACGGTTATCAAAGTCTTCACCACCTAGGTGAGTATCACCGTTAGTTGCTAGAACTTCGAATGTTTTCTCGCCTTCAACTTCATCAATTTCGATGATTGAAATATCGAATGTACCACCACCAAGGTCGTATACCGCGATAGTGCGATCGCCGCCTTTCTTATCTAGACCGTAAGCTAGTGCAGCTGCTGTTGGTTCGTTGATGATACGTTTAACTTCGAGACCTGCGATACGGCCAGCATCTTTTGTCGCTTGACGCTGAGCATCGTTAAAGTAAGCAGGTACTGTGATAACTGCGCCAGTTACTTCCTCACCAAGGAAGTCTTCAGCAGTTTTCTTCATTTTCTTAAGAACTTCAGCAGAAACCTGAGGAGCTGCCATTTTTTGGCCTTTCGCTTCTACCCAAGCATCACCGTTGTCAGCCTTAACGATTTTGTAAGGCATGATTTCGATGTCACGCTGAACTTCTTCGTCTTCAAAACGACGACCGATTAGACGCTTAATTGCAAATAGCGTGTTTTCTGGGTTAGTTACTGCTTGACGTTTCGCTGGTTGACCTACTAGCGTCTCACCGTCAGTGTAAGCAATAACCGATGCAGTAGTACGTTCGCCCTCTGCGTTTTCAATTACACGTGGTTTGTCGCCGTCTAATACAGCAACACATGAGTTAGTAGTACCTAAGTCAATACCAATGATTTTACCCATCTGGCTATCTCCGAATAAATTCTATTTTCGTTTGGTTATAACCCCAATGTGGGGGGAGGAGAATCGGGTTTCAACCCTTGCTCACAAACAAAAATAATCAATGTTTGCTTCTCTATGCCACATAGATAAGGGCGGCAAAATGCTTTTCAAGGGCAGAATTAAAAAAAAGCGTCTTTTTTCGAAATTTATGTGTTTCTTTCTGATTAGTTTGGAACTCGTCACACTGCTGTAGCGCAACAAAACGTCATTTCCCAGATAAATTTATTTATGCCCGACTCTTCCTAAATAAAAAACGAGCTCATAAGAGCTCGCTTCAATATTAGGGTTAAAATAAATGATTCAAGGTATTAGGCGTTCGCTTGAGCAGGCTCAGCATCAACACCTTCTTCTTTACCTATCTCACCTTCTGTTTTTGCAACAATGGTGTTCACTGCCGTGTCGCCGACAACGTTCGATGATGTACAGAACATATCATTAATACGGTCGACCGCTGCAATGATTGCCAAACCTTCAGGTGGTAAGCCTAGCTGGTGAAGCAAAACACCTACCATTACCACGCCGCCCCCAGGAACGCCGCCAGCACCAATAGATAACAGAAGAATAGTTAAGCCAAGTGTAAAGATGTCTGCGGTGTTAATTGGCTGGCCAAAAGCGTTCGCAACAAACATCGTTGCGAGAGCAATATAGATAGACACACCAGACATATTCATCGTTGCGCCCAGTGGTACACCGAAGCCAGCAACCGATTTAGAGACCTGAAGCTTTTCTGTCAGTGTGCGCATCGTTACCGGGATAGTCGCATTTGAGCTCGCGGTAGATAGAGAGAAAAGAATCTGCTCACGAGTTGCACGTAGGAAAGTCTTTGGAGAGGTTCCTGTCGCAATACTCACTGCCATTGGGTAGAAGAAGAAGATCCAGAACACCAACATCGCAACCACCAAAGCCACGTAACCGGCAACGGACATTAATGTATTGGCGTTTAGCGTTGCACCTAGTTGAATCATTAGTGCGAACACACCATATGGTGCAAGACTCATCACTAATCCAACCAATTTCATCATGATTTCATTTGCCATTTTGAATGTGCGAATAGCCGGGCCACCACGAGAATCCAAAGCTTGAATTGCAAGCCCCGTCAAAATTGCCATAAAGATGATTTGCAGCATGTCGCCGCTAGCAAACGCTTGTACAGGGTTGCTAGGAACAATGTTAACAACTAAAGAGAAAATGTCCGGCGTCTCTGTCGTTGTCAGTTGTACAGCCTCAGATACCGTTCCTGCTAGATTAGCGCCCGCTCCTGGCTGGAAGATCAAGCCGACAGTCAAAGCCGCCGTAATCGCAATGATGGTGTTAAGAATGTAAAGGGTAAAGGTTTTTCCACCAAGACGACCAAATGCACTGATGTCTTTCAAGTCAACAATGCCGCATACGATTGAAACGTAAACTAAAGGAACAACAAGCAATTTGATCAGTGAGACGAACATGCCGCCAACACCTTCTGCTGCTCCAAGTAGGTATGTATCAAAAATCGCAATACCGCTAAATAAGTACTGAATTGCTGTCCCCAGCACAAGGCCGGCAAACAAGCCTATAAAAATCTTACTAGAAAGCGATTTATCCATTATAAATCTCCGATATGTTGTGTTTACTATTTACATTTTTGTAGTTATATATGCTTACTTTTAAAGCATTAGTCGCAAATCATACACACCGAAGTTACAAAATAAAGTGATAATTTACATTTTTGTTAACGAAATTGTTTTAGAAAAAATGACTATATTTACATTCCTATGCAGAACAAACATTCACACAGCGAATGATTACAATCACTTATAGCCCTTTCCGTTAATAAACACGCAGCGAGATGAGAGAAAATCTCCTATAGGAAAATAATTAACCAATAGGAAAAAATATGAAGGGGATCAAATTTTCATTTATCGACACACAACGAAGTTCGATGCAGTCATTTATGTTTAAAACAAAAAAGCGCCCATCAAAAATGATGGGCGCTTTTATATTTAAAAAAAACAGGGAGTTAAAGTTACTTAGCAACCATTACCATTGCAGGACGAATCACACGGCCGTTTAGTTCGTAACCTTTTTGCATAACAAACATAACAGTGTTTGATTCATGATCAGGGCTCTCCTGAATCGACATCGCTTGATGGAACTCTGGATTGAATGCTTCACCTTCAGGGTTGATTGCTTTCAAGCCAAATTTCGCGACAACGTCTACAAACGTTTTATGTGTTAGTTCAACGCCTTCTAGGAACGGCTTCACAGTTTCATTCTCTGTATCTGCCGCTTGAATTGCACGCTCTAGGTTATCAATAACAGGAAGCAGCTCTTCTGCAAACTTGTTCAACGCAAACTTACGTGCTTTATCGATCTCTTGCTCAGTGCGACGACGCATGTTTTCTACTTCAGCTTTAGAACGCAACACCGCATCTTGTTGCTCTTTTACTTTTGCCTCGCTAGACAATAGTGCCGCTTCTAGTTGAGCAATCTTAGCGTCTGTCTCATCACCAAGCTCTTCAAGCTCAGCTTCAACTTCTTGTGCTTCAGCTTCTACTTTTTCAGCCTCTTCGATGATTTGATCAAGCTCTTCTTCTGTAACTTTGTTTTCTTCGTTGCTCATGATATCTCCAGAATTCAACATAATGCCCTTAAAGCCATGCGCGTTTTTGCGGGCTTTAACCACATAAAAATTCGCATATTTAGGTGACTTGCCATTATTATGGGGATGAAGATTCCTGATTCAAGCCTCTTTAATGCGGAAATGCTATGAAAAATCCATGTAACGTGATCGCGATTATCGGAAAACCAAGAGATCAACAAGCAATTCAAACTCATAAAGAGTTGTACCAATGGTTGACCTCTGAGGGCTATAAAGTATTCATTGACGATCGCCTTGCCGCAATACTGGATGATATCCCACAGAGTCAGTTTGCTAGCTTAGTTGAACTAGGAAAAAATGCCGATCTAGCCATTGTGGTTGGTGGCGATGGCAACATGCTAGGTGCAGCAAGAATTTTATCCCGATTTGATGTACCAGTTATAGGCGTGAACCGCGGAAATTTGGGCTTCTTAACTGACTTGAACCCAGACGACTTCCAAGCGTCTCTGCAAGCGGTACTCGACGGTGAGTACATTGAAGAGGAGCGTTTTCTTTTAGAGGCGGAAGTACACCGCCACGGACAAATAAAGAGCCATAACGCTGCGCTAAACGAAGCCGTACTTCACCCAGGGCAAATTGCTCATATGATTGAATTTGAAGTGTATATTGATGAAAGCTTCGCCTTCTCTTTACGGGCCGATGGTTTGATTGTCTCCACTCCGACTGGCTCGACGGCATATTCACTTTCTGGCGGCGGCCCAATTCTTTCTCCTAGCTTGAATGCCATTTCACTCGTGCCAATGTTCCCTCATACATTGTCGAGTCGACCTTTGGTGGTTGATGGAAAACGTCGAATTAAATTGGTGGTATCACCAGAAAACCGTGGAACACAAGAAGTTAGCTGTGATGGACAAGTCTCACTTCCAGTTACCCCTGGCGACGAAATTCACATCTATCAAAGTCCAAATGTACTAAAGCTCATCCATCCAAAAGACTACAGCTACTATCACGTCTTACGGAATAAGCTTGGCTGGTCTAGTAAATTGTTCTAACACTTGTTACTCAGGGTAATAACTTCAATAAAAAAGCCAGCAGCTCAATTGCTACTGGCTTTTGGCTTTCTTAGACAAGAAATAGACACAAAGTAGTGAGGCGACACGATATTTGTCATCATTAAAGAGAAGCTTATAAATTTTGATCCTGTGGGCAAACTTTACACAAAAGATAGAAAAGCAAATTCAATGATCTATGTCCGGTGATATTCTCACCATGAATAGAGTATTAACTCTATTTCATACAATCAATAAAGGACATATTATGAAGAAAACCATCATTCTGTCTGTTCTCAGTACATTAGCACTTATTGGCTGCCAATCAGAGGAAACGCAAGTCAACAGTGTATCCAACGCAAAAGCGGAAGATATCACTAAGACGAAGCGTGCCCTAGCTCAACAATTGAGTGAGAACTATGCTGCCATTGAACCCATGTTGAGAAGAGATATTACTCCGCAACAGACTAACGTGTCTGTATCAGCATTTGTTAAGCAAAACCCTAACTCAGAGTTCAGCCGCCAGCTTGTACAAGCTGACACTCAAATTCGTAGCTGGAAAGGTATTTCTGAATACTCAGATCAGTTGTTAGAAGTTCGCTTGGCAAATGAAGCCATGATAACAGCATGGCAAAGTGGCGAGGTCGAGCCATTATTTGCGTTTGAACCAAGTGGTGATGATGAGAATTGGCAATACATCGAAGCATTTGATGTTTATGGCAACATCCATCAACTCGATGTTTACCAGCTCCCTGAGGTACCTGTACTTGTCGTTGATAACAATAGCTCTGCAGAGCTAAAAGCAGGCTTGCAAGCTATGCAAGCTGAGATGAAAAAACTCGGTCAACCAGCTTTAGTTCAACCATATATTGCTGATGAACAACGCCAAAATACACCGTTATTGTCAAGTAGCGCAGTGGGCGAAGCGGCTCCAATTCAAACCACGCAGTTGAAAAAGATCCGTCTAGCCGATGACAAAGAACCTTGGATCTCTGGCAAGGCAGAAATCTACGCTATCGTAACGGGCGTCAATCCAAGTCGTGATGAACCTACTCTCGATTTGGTGGAGCTTCCATACTTAGACTACGATAACCAAGATTACTATCCAAATCAGATCATTATTCACTGGTCTCGTTACCGCTGGGGTGCGGCAGACATTGTGCTCATGGAGCAAGATGACGGCACAGACTATAAACAATTGGCAAAACTCCTTGTTCAAGTTGCCGAAGAAGTATTGAAAGCGATTCCAGATCCAGAAGTTCAGGCTTACGCGATTATTCCGCAAATCACGAACAAGATCATCGACACTATCCCCGATGGTGTACTCACGAATGATGATGACTTCGTCGACGTTTACTACACTCTAATGCAAGATACTTCATACGTAGATCACCCAGGTGCAGGTGTGAATGCAGTCGTCACACTAGAACCACTAACGATTAACCCAACTCGTCCGTAACCTGTTCAATTTTAATGAGTCGTTGTAATCACATCGGCTCATTTTTCCCACTTCATCACAAAAAAACAGCCTACAAAGAAAATTTTCCTCACCTGACTTTACTGTATAAGAGAACAGTATATACTGTTCTCTTATACAGTATTGTTCGGTTATACAGGTAAATAAAATGCTGGCTCATCTAAGTGTTAATAATTTTGCGATTGTTAAGTCTTTACAACTCGAGCTTTCTAAGGGCATGACCACCATTACAGGTGAAACAGGCGCGGGTAAATCCATTGCTATCGATGCTTTAGGGCTCTGCTTAGGCGGACGAGCCGATGCCGGCATGGTGCGACAAGGTGAAGAGAAAACCGAAGTTAGCGCCGCTTTTTTATTGGACAACAACTTACATGCAACACGTTGGTTAGAAGATAACGATCTGCTAGATGGCAGTGAGTGTATTTTGCGTCGTATTATCACAAAAGAAGGCCGCTCAAGAGCCTTCATTAATGGCAGCCCTGTTCCACTATCACAACTCAAATCTCTAGGGCAGCTACTTATCAATATCCATGGGCAGCACGCTCATCATCAATTGATGAAAAGTGAGCACCAAATGGCCATGCTCGACCAATATGCTGGGCATTTAAACCTACTAAAAAGCACACGAAGTGCTTACCAGCATTGGCGTCAGGCAGACAATAACCTCAAGCAACTAAAAGAAAATAGCCAGCAAAACCAGGCGCAAAAACAATTGCTTGAATACCAAATCAAAGAACTAAATGAGTTATCGCTAGGTGAAGAAGAATTTGCAGAGCTCGAGCAAGAGCACAAACGACTATCCAACAGTGGTGAACTCGCCACTACCTGTCAGCAAGCCATCGAACTTATTTACGAAGGTGAAGAAGTCAATGCGCTTGGTATTTTGCAATCGGCCAATCACTCCCTAATTCAATTAGCCGAATTAGATGAAAAGCTATCTGAGCTACCTAACATGCTGTCAGAAGCGATGATTCAACTTGAAGAAACGAAGAATGAATTACGCAGCTACTTAGACGGCATCGATGTTGATCCAGCTCGTATGGCTTATGTAGAAGAACGTTTTTCTAAAGTGATGTCTGTAGCTCGTAAACACTACGTAATGCCAGAAGAACTCTACCAGCATCATCAAGATCTTCTGGCCCAAGTAGAAGCGTTAGATTGCTCCGATGAACGTTTAGATGAGCTTGCTCAAGAAGTAGAACACAAGTACCAAAGCTTTCTAACACAAGCAGAAAAACTGCACAAATCACGCAGCCGTTACGCAAAAGAACTGAACAAACTGATCACACAAAGCATGCACGAATTGAGCATGGAGAAAGCAGTATTCAGTATCGAAGTTAGCAATGACAACACGCACCCATCGCCGCTTGGCATGGACAGCGTGTGCTTCTTAGTATCGACCAACCCGGGACAACCATTACAACCTATAGCAAAAGTTGCGTCAGGCGGTGAGCTATCACGCATCTCTCTAGCGATCCAAGTGATCACCGCTCAGAAAGTAGATACACCAAGTTTAATCTTCGATGAAGTGGATGTAGGTATTAGTGGCCCAACAGCTGCCGTAGTGGGCAAAATGCTACGCAAGCTTGGCGAATCTACTCAAGTATTGTGTGTCACTCACCTCCCTCAAGTTGCAGGATGCGGCCATCAACAAATGTTTGTAGCTAAGCAAACCAAAGCAGGCCAAACCGAAACCCAAATGCACGCATTAGATGAACAACAACGTGTGGCAGAATTAGCTCGCTTACTTGGTGGTAGTCAAATAACCGACTCAACATTGGCAAACGCAAAAGAACTGCTTATCGCCGCTTAATAAATCGACAAGGGATGAGAAATGGATATCAGAGCAATACACAAAACCAACTGCTTAGATCTCATCCCTATTTTTATTGAGTTAGAACATTACTACTTCAAAGAAAAAGCTTCATCAAAACACGATCTGATCCATTATCTAAAGAGCCAAGTCTTCTCTGAACATTCTGGCGTTCATATCATTGCGGTTTACGATAATGATGACGTCGTAGGCTTTGCATCTTATACCGTCATGTTCCCTGCCCCAAAACTCTCAGGGCAGATGTACTTAAAAGATCTGTTCGTATCTTCGAAGGTTCGAGGAAAAGGGGTTGGTCTCAAGTTAATGAAGTATCTGGCATCTTTGGCGATCAAGTGTGGATGCCAAAGGTTGGACTGGACAGCTGAAAGTAGTAACCCTACCGCAGGTCAGTTTTACCGCTCAATTGGTGCAACACTAATTAATGAAAAAGAGTATTATCGTTTTTCAGGTGATGCATTACGCAAATTCGCCAAAACCGACTAACGAGTCACTAGGCTTGGCTCACCGCTGAAAGCGTCCATCACCCTATTTCCGATTGAAATTTGCTCTTCGTCACCTAACTAATACGTCATGTGGTGACATTTACCGTCTAATATCGGTGAATAAATGCAACTCAACTCAAAATTCGTTGTCAGATTGTCTACCATACGACGCATAGCTTTTTACATCTGCGTCGAGCTTGTTTATTATCAGCGCAGTATTTTAAAGGTTACTAAGAAATTATTATGCAATTAAAGAAGTGGTTAGTTGCCGTACCATTAGCAATGACATTGCTGACAGGATGTTCGGTATTGGAAAGACTGGTTTATCGTATTGATATCAACCAAGGCAACTATGTAGAACAAAGTGCGGTTGATAAATTAAAGTTTGGGATGACTAAAGCACAGGTTCGCTTCGTATTAGGGTCGCCAATGCTTATTGAAAACGGCTATCCAAACACTTGGTATTACATCTATCATCATACTCCTGGCCATGGCGAACCAGTACAGAAAGATCTGATTGTAAACTTTAATGACCAGGGCACGCTCGCAGACATCAGTGGTGACTTTCCAAAAAGTGACGCATTTTACGAGCAAATTCAGTAAACTGACTTTTGCAAAAAAACCTCCCGTTTGGGAGGTTTTTTATTATATAGAAATCACGTTAGTCAAACTTTGAGTAACTCACATGAGCTATTGGGTTTATATTAATCCTGCTTATTTTTACGTACAGAACTAGGCTTGCCACCGGTGACTGGGTCTGCACTCCCCACGGCTTTAGCCTGCTCCGCCCGTTTACGGCGAATCTCTTTCGGATCGGCGAGTAACGGACGATAAATCTCTATTCGATCTCGATCTCGAACGGTCACATCTAACTTCACGTTACGACTAAACACACCCACTTTGTTCTTGGACAAATCAATTTCAGGGTACAACTCCAATACACCGGATTGTCGAATGATCTCTTCTACCGTTGCGTGATTATTTACCACTAAGTTAAATACACGCTGTTCATGAGGAAGAGCATAGACAACCTCAACGTGAATCATATCTGACTCAATACTCATAACACTCGTAGACCTGTTTTGCGCGTTTAGTAAATGCATTTACCATATTACTAGTAAGCTCGTTAAAAATCTTACCGAAGGCCATCTCAATCATTTTACTCGAGAATTCAAACTCAAGCTTTAGTTCAACCTTGCAAGCTTGCTCATCTAACGCGGTAAAAATCCAACCACCACGCAACGTCTTAAACGGGCCATCCACCAAGTTCATCATAATTGCCTGACCGGGGATCAACTCATTTGAAGTCGTAAACGTTTTGCTGATTCCAGCCTTCGCCACATCGACAGAAGCCACCATACCATTCCCCGAAGACTCAATGATTCTAGAGCCCGAGCAACCAGGCAGAAATTCAGGGTATTTAGCAACATCATTAACCAGATTGAACATCTGTTCGGCGCTAAAAGACACAAGCGCAGAACGGCTGACTTGCTTCATACATACTCCTATCGATACATGTACAGATTTAAAGCTACTCGCCAATTTTACTTTTATTCCACGATTGCGCAAATAAAAGGATTTCCTATCCGATATCCAACCCGTATAATGACGCTATTATGGCAAAGAAAAAAACGAAACAAAAAGCGGGTAGCAATACTATCGCGCTGAATAAAAAAGCTCGCCACGAGTATTTCATCGATGATGAAATCGAAGCTGGCTTGGAGCTCCAAGGTTGGGAAGTGAAAGCCCTTCGCCAAGGTAAAGCCAATATTTCTGAAAGTTACGTATTTATGCGTGACGGTGAAGCCTTTGTGAGTGGCATGACAATCACTCCTTTAAATCAGGCATCGACACACGTTGTGGCGAACCCTACACGTGTGCGTAAACTACTAATGAGTCGTCGTGAGCTGGATAACCTATTCGGACGTGTAAACCGTGAAGGTATGACATTAACGGCCCTCTCACTGTACTGGTCTCGCTCTTGGGTGAAACTAAAAATTGGCGTAGCAAAAGGTAAAAAGCTGCACGATAAACGTACGGATCTAAAAGAAAAAGACTGGGCAAGAGAAAAAGCACGCGTAATGAAGAGCGCGCTGCGTTAATCTTGACCACTTAAACGCATAGTACTGGACAGCCAATGCTTTTCTGTTACTATGCGAATATTACCTGGGGCTGATTTAGGATTCGACGGGAATTCAGAAGTCTGAGGTGCATGCCGAGGTGCGGTAGGCCTCGTTAACAAACCGCAAAAAAATAGTCGCAAACGACGAAAACTACGCACTAGCAGCTTAATAACCTGCTAAGAGCTCTCTCGCCCTAGCTTCCGCACGTAAGACGGGGAACAACGAGGGATCAAACCCAAACGCGCTAGCCCGGATTCTCCCGCCTGAGAGATGAACGGCGAATTTTAATTCAGGCTAGTCATTCATTAGCGTGTCGGTTCGCAGGTGGGTGGCGAAATTAAAGATCGACTAAGCATGTAGTACCAATGATGAACGGTTTTCGGACGCGGGTTCAACTCCCGCCAGCTCCACCAAACGTTTGGAAAGGGCGGTAACTCTCTGAGTTATCGCCCTTTTTGTATTCGCCACTTCAATATTAGGCTGTTTGTACTACATTTTGGTACTAAAACATGCGCTATTTATCTATATCAAAATCTGGCATTTGGCAGTTTCGCTTTCAAATCCCCTCAGAGCATCGACACTTATTTGATGGGATTCGTGAAGTTAAACGATCGCTAAAAACATCATGCAAAGATAAAGCTACGCTTTTAGCATTAGAACTAGAGATACAGGTTCGTCGCACCATTATATCCCCGACTGCAACCACAGCACCAAAGCAAGTCAGACCCATTCAGAACGAAAAAAAGCACCCACCAGCAAAACAGAAAAAGCTTAAGGTGTTATGCCCAGAAAAGATGCTAGAGCGCTTTTGTCTTTATAAGGCTCAGCATATTTCTCCTAAGGCCGTTGGAATGCTGAAAGCTAAGTGCAAAACCGTTCTTGATTTAGTTGGAAAATCCCATCTCCCTTTAATTCGCAGACGCGATGCAGAAGACGCAGTGCAGCTATTGCGACATTACCCCGTAAACATGAAGAAACACCCCCAGTTCAAAGGCCTAACAGCCAAGGAGGCAGTTAAACTCAATAATAGCCTTAATATGCCTACACTCAGTGAAGAGTCGGTAAAAGATTATTGTCAGAAAGCGTCAGGATTCTTTGAGTGGTGCCACTTGAACGAATTTACTGATATCAACCCATTCAAAGCAATTCGCTTCCGCAAGCAACGTAAAGATAGTGAAGCCAAAAACGCATATGCAAAAACAGACTTACAGAAAATTTTTAGTACAGAAATTCATGCGAAGGGAGACTTCAGACATCCCTACTACTACTGGCTCCCTCTCTTAGCTTATTTTACAGGTGCTCGGCAGAATGAACTGTGCCAACTCTACAAAGCGGACATTTATCAACAGAGTGGTATTTGGGTGATCCGAATTGATGATCGATATGAGGGACAGAAACTAAAAAATGTAACGAGTCGTCGCGTTATCCCAATTCACCGACAATTAATAGAACTTGGATTCATTAAATACCTACACTCAATCAAACATGAGCGTGTGTTTCCTGAACTGAAAAATTCACGAGATGGTTTTGGTAGCACCGCCTCTAAGTGGTATGGACGCTTTAAAACCAAACTTGGTTTTGGCAAAGGGCATGACTTTCATTCTTTCCGTCATACGGTAGCGACACAACTTAAACAAAAGCAAGTTTCCCATATTGTGGCTGGTGCGATACTAGGTCACACCTTGAATAACATTACCTACGACCGCTACGGGAAGGATCTGAACATTGAGCAAGTGATGACTGTCGTAAACCTGATTGAACCCCTCCCCTTAGATAAGGTGCCAAACTATTCAACTGAGTGACCCTAGCGACCTCTTAAACAGTTATGTGGCTTTAATTTTGGGCGTGATTTCACGCCCAAAAAAAATAAACTCATTAGCTCTTTATTTCAAAATTCAGCTCAAAGCAACCAAATAAACAACTTAAAAACAACAACTTAAAAAACAAGTTGCAGTTAAGTATGCATACATGTATGTGATTGATAGGTTGCTAGTTTTTTTTCTTTACGGGCGTGAAAGACCTTCTTAGATTGATTGGAAAGCAATCGAATAATTAGGAACTATTATGAATTTATCCTCTTCTGTAGCACAAAGCTTACGCTCAAATTTCAGAGATACTGTAAATCTCGAAGCTATCCTCAGTCTTAAAATACCAGTGCAACGAAGCCATAAGACACTAGAACCACTAACAGGTGTCGAACTACTAGATGCTTATACAGATTCACGTATCAAACTCGGCAAATCTAAGCTAAAAAACATCCAGCAAGATCATGAACTTCTTGCGAGAGTATTGCACCTTATCGGTTTTGATGACTTAAACGAGCTTGATCGTTCAGGCGCTGAAAACGTTCGAGACGCCTTGAGCCACTATCCCAC
Source organism: Vibrio sp. 2130-1 (assembly GCF_033339515.1). Lineage (NCBI taxonomy): Bacteria > Pseudomonadati > Pseudomonadota > Gammaproteobacteria > Vibrionales > Vibrionaceae > Vibrio > Vibrio sp. 2130-1. The sequence continues at coordinate 91,398 of NZ_JAWOUT010000010.1, read as the reverse complement.
AAACGCAAAGAAACACTCTGAGTTTGCGGGACTAACAGGGTACGACGTAATCTTCAAAAATGCGGCCTTGCCAAAGCCTAAACCATGTCTATCCCTTACAACCGTCAAAGGGATAATCGAAAAATTCTCTACTTTTCTTAACTGGAGCAAAGCTCATGGATACGTTAAGGACAATGTATTCTATCGACTTCCAAAAAAGAGTGAAAAAGGTGGTCGGAAACGCCTATGCTTTTCCGACCACCACCTTGCTGCCATTTTCAACATGACAGACTACAAATCTCATCGCTACCTTCATTCTTATTACTACTGGGTACCACTATTGTTACGTTACACAGGGGCAAGGCTAAATGAAATCTGCCAACTAATCTTTGATGATGTAACTCAAGTTGATGGTGTTTACTGTCTTAAGATTAGGGAGAACTTCCAAGGGCAGAGTGTCAAAAATAGTTCATCTATCAGGCTGATCCCTATTCATAATGAATTGATTGCAAAAGGTTTCTTATCATTCGTAGATTCAAAAAACGATGGTCGTCTCTTCCCAGAACTGCCTCTTGTTGATGGCTACTACTCGACTAACGCTTCGAAGTGGTTTAGTCGCCGTAGGGATTCATTGGGTTTAGGTAAAGGGTTAGATGCACACTCTTTCCGACACACGTTCATCAATGAGTTGAAACAGTTAGGAATTTCCAAAGAGATTATAGAGTGCATTGTTGGCCATAAACATAATTCTGAGTCGTTTGATACGTACAGTGAGCAATACCATCCTAGAATTCTTGCTCCTGTTGTTAATATGATAGATACGAGCCATACCGCATATATTCGCCCATATAATTTAGCGTGATACCTATTTAAACAGCACCACCACAACTAAAAAATATTTTATTAACCCATATATTTTGGGTGAACGGCTTCGCTCACCCTAAATTTACTGAAAGTTTATTTAATGAAAAAAAATACATTGGCAACACTCATTGAACTCGCTATCAATGAGGACTTAGATAATATTAAACAGAACGCTGCTGAGAGCGTTTTTATCTTTGACCGTTTAGTTCTCAAAGGACAGTCAAGTACTCTTTTTGCACCACCGAATGCTGGCAAAACCTTATTAATCATCAACCAACTGAAACAAGCTCATGCAGCAGGTCTTACTAACGATCTATCGGTCTTTTATATAAATGCTGATGACACTCAAAATGGAGTTATTGAAAAAACTGAAATTTTGGAAAGTATTGGGGTTCACGTGCTTGTTCCCGGATATAACGGCTTCGAATCACATTCTCTGTTAGCCATCTTAGACGGATTATCTGATGATGATGCAGCAAAGGATGTTGTGATCATTGTGGATACTCTTAAGAAGTTCGCTGACACAATGGACAAAAAACATATGCGTAGATTTGGTATCACTGTCAGAGATTTTGTTATGAGGGGGGGAACCTTTATCGGTTTAGGTCATACCAACAAAAATCGAGATGGCGACAACAAACTTGTCTATTCTGGGACATCAGATCTTGTCGAAGACGTAGATTGTATCTACATGATGGACATTAAATATGACAATACTGACGAAAATGGAACCCAAACAAAACACATTCAACTGATAAACCAAAAACTCCGTGGTAATAATGCCCTTGAGCTGACATTCGCATACCAAAAAGCAGAAAGTTTGAAGTATGTTGATATGATAAATTCTGTTCGAAATATCGATGAAAATACGCATACAAAGGCAAAATCTTTACAAGATGAAGTGTTTAAATATAATGATTATCTTGATAAGTACCCTGATGCCGTTTCATTAATAAAGTCTGTTTTAGATGGCAATAAGATGGATAAAACGGAATTAAGAGATTTTCTTTTAAAAAACACAAAATATGGCCGTGACAAGTGCGCTGAAATAATTGACCGTGTATCTGGTAAGCTCATCAACTTTGAGGTTAGCGGAAAAACAGGGCGAAAGAAAATATATTACCTTATCAACAACGCTTAACTGGCATCAGTTGATTCCGTTTTTTACGTTTATTTAATTAACTGAAAGAACGGAATATCCTAAAGCATGAGCCAGCCATAAACTGGCTCATCCAATTCACTCAAAAAACTTTAAGCTGATTCAACCAGCCCCTTCATCACAAAAACCACTTCCTTACCCTTTATACCCACTCAACATATCGAAGATAACCCGCGCAAATTGCTTGGTTTTGTTCGGATCAGACAACAACTGCATCATCTGCTCCTGATGTGCTTCGTTACTATTCAAAATCGCATCATCAATCGCACGCGGGAAGTCACCTAGCATGGCTTGCTCGCGAGTGTTATTGACGATTTGGCTCATTACAGTTTCGTTCTCTGTGAGCTTGTCACGCACCGTAAAGGCATAATTGATCATGTCTTTGTCGGTCAGGTTGTCGGTAACAAACACCTCGTTCAATCGCTCAATGATGTGAGACAAAAACTCTTCTTTCTTGTCCTTTGGTTTGGCTGTACCTACATCGTTGCTTGGGTGCAACTTGTACTCAGGCGTATTCTCTTGAAGCTGAATGTCCTGCTGACGGATCTTCGACAGACGATAGTGGCTCATCACCACATTACCAAGGTCAAGTTCATCCTCTTCAATAACCTTCTCGCGCAGCATTGGGCGAAGGTGGCGTGCATAGAGGCTCAGTTTCTCTAGCTCTTTGTCGTCGTAATCAACAATCTGCGACATAAACTCATAGAAGCGAACAAAGCTACCTAAATCTTTCTTAAAGATCTCAAGGCGATCTTTCTCTTGCTTGCATTCTTTAAAGGTGTTCTCAGCGTTGGCAATTAACACCGCATCGCCTGTTTTCTTGGTGCGTTCAAACACGTTTTTAGCGTGAATGTATGCTTCTACCGCAGAAGTATAACGCTTGCGCCAACGGTCTATCGCTGGCTTGCAGATATTACTGATAGCCGCATTAGATTTGTTCTTGGTAAAGAAGGCATCAACGAATTGATCTACCTCCGACCATAAGAATATACCGCTAGCACGCAGCTTCTCTGATAGGTCAAAAATCTTGTCAGGGTCAGTGACATCCTCAAGCTCTGCCACTTGATAATAAGGCTGGAAAGCATCAAGAATATCTTGCGGATCGTTGTAGAAGTCGAGTACAAATGTACCACATTCGGCTTTGCCCGGATAAGTTCGGTTAAGCCGTGAAAGTGTCTGTACACACTCAACGCCAGCCAGCTTCTTATCTACATACATTGCACAGAGTTTTGGTTGGTCAAAGCCTGTCTGGAACTTGTTGGCAACCAACATCACTTGATAGTCATCGGTGTTGAAGGCTTTGCGCATCTCACGACCTTGAAGATCAGGGTTCATGTTGTGCTCAGTAAATTTCTGATCCATAAACGCCGTGCTGTCTGGGTCGGCGGCATTAAATTCTACTTCTCCAGAGAACGCGACCATCGCACGAATCCCCGCATAACTATTTTCTGCCACGTATTTATCAAAAGCCAGTTTGTAGCGCACAGCCTCTTTACGAGAGCTAGTGACCACCATAGCCTTAGCTTGACCACCCAATAAGCCCATCACGTTCTTTTTGAAGTGCTCAACAATCACTTTCACTTTCTGCGAGATGTTATGGTCATGCAGGCGTACCCAGTTGTTCAGCTTCACCTTGGCTTTGCCTGCATCTACTTCTTTATCTTCTGCTTCCAGCTTCTGTTTGAGCTGATAGATAACTTTGTAGTTGGTGTAATTTTTCAAAACATCAAGAATAAAGCCTTCCTCAATCGCCTGACGCATTGAATAGATGTGGTAAGCCACTGGCAAATTGCGTTTAGATGCTGGCTGTTCTGGATCAGGTCTGCGACCAAACAACTCCAGAGTCTTTGGCTTTGGTGTGGCGGTAAAGGCGTAATAACTCAGGTTAGCACTGCCCCGACGAGCGGCAACGGTGGCATCAAGAATATCTTCTGAGGAAAGTTCGGTGTCATCATCAGCTTCATCCGTCATCAACACTTCTTTGAGCTGGCGAGCCGTTGCGCCTGTTTGTGAAGAGTGCGCTTCATCGGCAATGATGGCGTAGCGACGCTCTTTCAGTGACGTTGAATTCTCGATCGCCTTTAATACATGCGGGAACGTTTGAATGGTCACGATGATGATAGGCTGAGAGGTTTCCAATGCTGTTGCTAGCTTCTCTGATTTCGAGCCATCACCCTCTTTGCGATTGATACGCCCTACCACGCCATCAGCATGTTCGAACTGATAGATAGTGTCTTGTAGCTGGTCATCCAGTACTGTGCGGTCAGTCACCACAATCACCGAATCAAACTGCTTGTTACCCTTTTCATCATGTAAGGTCGATAGTTGGTGTGCCGTCCATGCTATCGAATTGGACTTACCTGACCCCGCACTGTGCTGGATAAGATATTTATTACCAGTGCCCTCAACAATCGCAGCATCAACCAATTTCGTCACTACATCCCACTGGTGGTAACGCGGGAAGATCAGGGTTTCTTTCTTGATTTTTCGCCCCTCCCAATCTTCCTTTTCGTCAATTTGAAGATGGATAAAGCGCCCGATGATGTTGAGCAGGTTATCTGGGGTTAATACTTCATTCCACAGGTAGTAGGTGGCGTAACGGTTTTCATCTTCAGGAATGTCGTTGCCTTTACCGCCATCATGCGTGCCTTTGTTGAAAGGCAGGAAGAATGTCTCTTCACCCGCAAGCTTGGTTGCCATGTAGACTTCATACTGGCTTACCGCAAAATGCACTAAAGCACCGCGTTTAAAGCTCAAAAGCGGCTCTGGCTTTTTGGTGGCAGGGTCTTTCGGTAAGCGGGTTAGTTTGTACTGCGCGATGGCGTTTTCTACCGCTTGTTTGAACTCAGATTTCAGCTCAAGGGTAGAGACTGGCAAGCCATTAACGAACAACACCAAGTCAATCCGCCATTTCTTAGCTTGCTTGCCTGTCGCTTCGAATTCCGCTTGCGTTGCATACGGGCTGTAAACCAGCTCTGGCACAATACGGCAGATGTTGTGCTGGTAACGCGCCAAAGTTTCTGGGTTGAGGTTATGCTCTGGCTTAAACTGACACAATTCAAAGCGGGCATTGCGGATTTTCAAACCATGACGCAATACACCCAAAGTACCAAAGGTGCGTGATGCGCGGTCGGTAGCGTTCTCATCGGCTTTTTTTAGCTGAGTCACCAAGGCATCAAGGAAGTGGCGTTCAGAGTCCGTCGGGAAGACTTTGCAGAACTTCTCCCACTCTTTCGGCTGCGTCTGTTTGATAAATGTCAGCACATCCGCTTCATACAATGCAGATTCGCGGTTGTAGCCCTCACCAGAGCCTTGTACCCAGCCATTGGCAACCATCTGGCTGATGATGTCTGCCTGAAAAACAGATTCTAGAGTAGGTCGATGTTCTGCTCGATTATTTGAAGGAGTTGGAAGCCTTTCAAACAACATTAACTCTTTAGACTCAAGGCTAGGTTCGTAAGGTTCAGCAATACACGTTTTCTTCATTTCTATCACCCGCTCTCGTTGGGGACGCTTGATAGGCGACGCCATTTGCGCAGGCTTTTGTTCATTCTTATTGTCCGTCATGTATTACCTTTAATTGTTGTTTTATCAGGTCACAGCTAGAGTTTTGAATACCTTTAAGCTGAACTTCAACAGGCCTTCTCGACGACGATGCGTCTAAGTCAAATATCAAAAAAGTCCCTCCTGATATTAAAAAAGGAATAATTGATGCTTTGAGCCACTTTACAATTGAATTAAGCTTACCTTGCCGTTGGCTATTTGTTTTACGATTATCTCCAGCACATGCACTGTATTCATCGATTAAGTATTCTTCAAAACTTTCAGTTGTTGATGGAGAGTTTTCAATATTTTTGCGATATTCCTCGGAAGTATCCATAGCAGGTAAATAGCTGTAGGTATTACCCCAAAAAACCTCTATTAACTTATAAACAATCACAGAAAAGACAATGGCACTCATCAACGAGCTAATACAAAAAATAGCGAGTAGAGAAATGGGAGCATTCAAGTCAAAGTTACGAGCCATATAGACAAGCATAGTCGCTCCTGTTGCAACTAAAGCAAAACGGATTTGAGCCTGAGCTGTAATCTCCTTTTTCCTTTCAACTTCAAAAGCAAATTGCTCTCTATAAATCTCTAATACATCCTTCTTATCCACTAACAATCCCTTATTTAAAGATCACCTTGCATCAGCACTTTGGCATCTGGCTGAAACTTAGTAATTAGCGCTTCAACCAATGGCTTAATTTTCTTATCTGCTCTTTTCCCAAAGATCACCTCTTTTATTTCAACATCGATTAGATGGCCTTCATTGCTGAATAAACGTACCTCTTCTTCATATTGCCAACAAGGTGATTTATATCTAAGTATACGCCGTGCTCTATCGTCTCCCTCTTTAGAATCAGAGCGGTGTATAAGATTAGGCTGTCCTTCATATTTGACCCGTAAAGCACATCCAGATTTTTTAGTGCTTTTCAGTGTAACCCCAATGCAAATACCTCGATTACCATTCGAGTAGTGTGCCCACATCAGGTCAATATCTCTTGATGTACTCAAAGAACAGAACTTCTGTTTAGATATCACTGATTCTAACTCTTCAATATCACCAACAGAGTACGAGTCAGGAAAGTTATAACAACCTTCCATAGGATCATTCATTGCGTCAAAAGTTGCAGCGTAGACTCTGGAGTTGACCAATATATCAACTAGGTTTTCAAAGCTATCGAAAGAGCGGTACTTATATAGCACCTCTTCTTTGTCAGTTTCATGCATCCATGAATTAGCCATATAGTTCCCACCGAATTATTTGGATATAGATCTCACCTTGAAAATTGTTCTTTAAAGCTGAGTTGATACTCATAACCCATCCTCCTGCTGTTGAACTTCTGGATCTGGAACATGCCAGTTGCGAACATCAATCTTGCCAGTAATAGCGGCAGAGATAAGAGCAGTTCGGCGCTCCTTTAGTAGTTCTATCTGCTTCTGCGCTTGGTCTGCTAACAACGTAAATTTATCAAGTGTTGACTGGACAAATGAAGCTATCTTCTTTTGCTCTTCTTCAGGAGGAACTGGAAAAATAAACTCAATTGCATCAGATACATTAAATTGCTTTTGTGCTGCACCGTAAGAAGCTAAGTCAACCTGTTGTCTGCCAACCCAAATATTCATAGCCGCACAAAGCCAATCAGAATCAAACTCACCTCTCCTTATAATAATAATTGAAGCGCAATTCGAGCCTTCTAAATGCTCTGGAACAACCGCTGTAATTCCCGGATATCCAACACGAATTGACACTAAATCACGATGGTGAAGTTGCGAAGCCTTCAGTTGGTCGCTATCTTTTTGAGAGATTTTCCGTGTTTTCGTCAAATCAAAACCGTACTCTTTTACGTCACCACCAAAAATAAAATACGTACCTTCATCCTTCGTATAAGTCGATGGATTTATAACAAGGCCAACCCCTACCTTAGGCGAAATATGTTTTAGCCTTTTTACCACCCAATGCTCTGGCACTTCCCCTAACCACTCCACACCGGAATTTTTCATTGGTGCTTGAGGGTTCAATCCTTTAGTCACCGCATGGCTGATCACCGCTTGTCGCTTCTCTTTCAGCAGCTTAATCAGTTGCTGTTGTTTTTCAATCAAAGTGTCAATCTTGGCGGTTTCGTGATCGAGGAAGTTGGCGATTTGAGTTTGTTCGCAGATATCAGGAGACGCATAGGCAAAGTTCACGAACGTATCTTGGTATAAATGAACTATCGTACTACCTGTTTTGTTGTAATTAACAAAATCTGTGAATACACGCGACTGAAGTAGCCAAAAATAGAACTTCGTTAAGAAATTATCTCTCAAAGGTCTAACAACAAAAACACCACTATTTAGCGTCGCTTTTTCATCATGCTCTAGCCCGTCAACCAAAGCGACTTTACCGATTGTTCCGTCTTTGGTGATTAACAGGTCTCCATTAGCAAGCTGAATATAAGGATCTTGTTCATATCGCTTAAGGTCGCAGTGATAGCAGTCACTCCAGCGAATTCGAGGCCCTTTAAAGTCACTCCCCGTGACTAAATACGGCCCTTTATCCGTAAAGTCATCGGACTTTAGTCCATGCCATCCTACTCTAGCTTTTACGTATGCTTCATATTTAACGCGCGTTAGATTCCAATGGCTTGGATATTGACCAACCCACAAGATATCCGATTCTGAGTAGTGCTCATACGCTGACAATTCCATTACGAATGCACCTCTTGCAGTAGCTTCAGAATGTCAGCACTTACAACATCCAGATCGGCATCGATGTCCTTGAGCTTACGTGGGGGGTGGTAAACATAGAAATGGCGGTTAAAAGGGATTTCATAGCCCACCACACCAATTTCATTGTCTTTGTCATCACGCTTATCCGCGTTGATCCACGCATCGGCAACGTGAGGCTGCACTTCGCGTTTGAAGTAACTTTCAATCAGGGTTGATGTAGTCACGCTTGGGTCAAGTGGTACGTTCTCGTTATCACGTAGGTCACCATCTTGTTGGAACTCAACAACCTTACCCTTATAGTCGAACGCACCGTATAGCGGCTGTGCCTCTTCTTTCAGCACTTTTTTGATCACTGGTTCGGCATCTTGGTTCTTCCACGTTATCGCATCAATAAACTGCTTTTTCTGCTTGGCATCGAATTTTATTCCAGTAGCCTTGAACGCGCCTTTCAGAGTCAGCTCAAACTGGTTAAAATCGTCAGATTGCTGATACTTACCACCAATAGCCTGTCCACCAGCATTTTCATCAACAGTAACTTGCAGGACTTTGGCATCATCCATCAGGGCTTTCTGACGTAACCATAGCTTGCTATCCAGCACATCTTTGATTTGCTTTTCTTTCAGCTCTGGGAAGTCGGCTTTGATCAGCGCACGTACTTCGGCTTCCACGTCAATCAATGTGCCGTATGTGTCTTCTGTCCACTCAGCGCCAAACTGCTCAAAGACCGCCTGCATTACGGCGTTAAATGGCTTAGGAGCAAAGCGCAATGATTCCACCGCTTCATCGGTGATTTGTGCTGACAGACGCAATGGACGCTCTATGGTTAGTCGGCGGTAGCCAAACTGATAAGTATCAAATATCTTGCTGGCAAAGTGTTTTTGGTTGTCCGTCACACCATCTTTGGTCAAGGTGTCGATTTCTTCAAAGTCACCAAAGTTTTTCGTGATAGTGCGAATTTCGTCATCAGTTAAATAGTGACGCTTAGAGCCTAATGACTTACGCATTTTAGTACTTAAGTTAGCGCCATTAATCAATTGCACTTTGCCTTTACGTACAGGGTCTTTTTTATTGCTCAGTACCCAAACGTAGGTCGCAATACCTGTGTTGTAGAACATATCGGTAGGCAGCGCAACAATCGCTTCAAGTAGATCAGATTCAAGGATGTAGCGACGAATTTCACTCTCACCGCTACCCGCACCACCAGTAAATAGTGGTGAACCATTAAGGATGATGCCGATACGACCGCCATCGATCACTTTGTTGTCGACATTCTTCTTATCACGCATCTTGCTGATAAGGTGCATCAAGAACAGCAACGAACCATCAGAGACTCGCGGCAAGCCTGCGCCAAAGCGCCCATCAAAGCCTTTTTGTTGATGCTCGTCTTTGATTTCACCTTCAATCTTTTTCCAATCCACACCAAACGGCGGGTTAGACAGCATGTAGTCAAACTGATCTGCTGGCAGTTGGTCATTAGACAAGGTGTTACCCAGTTTAATACGGCTAACGTCTTGCCCTTTGATCAGCATATCTGCCTTACAAATCGCGTATGACTCTGGGTTTAGCTCCTGACCAAACGCACGCATTACCGCTTTCGGGTTGAGTTCGTGTACGTATTCCATACCAGAAGAAAGGAAGCCGCCTGTACCCGCTGTTGGGTCATAGATGGTGCGGATGATGCCATCTTTGGTTAGGGCTTCGTCATCTTCCATAAACACCAAAGAGGTGGTCAGGCGCACGATGTCACGCGGGGTAAAATATTCACCAGCGGTCTCGTTTGAGCCTTCCGCAAAGCGGCGGATCAACTCTTCAAACACCAAGCCCATATCGTGGTTGGAAATGCTGTTTGGGCTAAGGTCGGTGGTGGCAAACTTCTTCACCACTTTGTAAAGCAGATTGGCATCTTCCAGCAGCCCGACAAACTCGTCGAACTTGAAATGCTCGAAGATTTCACGTGCATCCTTGGAGAATGACTGCACGTACTTCTCAAGGTTCGCCTTGATGTTGCTTTGTCCCATCTTGCCAAGGTTCATTGGCGAGGTGTTGAAGAAAGCCAATCCATCCGGCTGCATAGGTGATTGGGTTGCTCGTAGCAACATCTTTTCGCGCTGGTTTTCATCCAGTGGATCTTTACCTGCTGCAACCATAGTTTCGCTTAATTTATCTACTTTTGAAATTTCAGCGAGTACCACATCTTTGCTTGGCTCTAGTACACACTCAAGGCGACGAAGTAGGGTAAACGGCAGGATCACACGGCCGTACTGGGATTGTTTAAAGTCACCGCGAAGCAGGTCAGCCACTGACCAGATAAAGGCAGCGGTTTGGGAGAAGTTGTTGTTAGTCATTGTAAACAGCACAATTGAGAAAATTGCGCTGATTATACCCTACGGCTCATATGGTGACAGCGACATCTAACAAAAAAGCGCCCTTTCGGACGCTTAAATCAAATAACCAAATATAAATTGCTACTGATCCAATCAGCTTTTATACGGAGGTGTTGCATCTAATATTTGCTTAGCGAGCAATTCCAGTATATCAGTGACTTTGGTCTCTCTCGCTTTCAATAGTGCCTTTACGTTATCGATCGTAGCTGCCAAGTTCTCGCCTGTGGCAACATCCTCTAATCTATAAGCATCATTAGCATGTTCTGTCACTTTTTTAACCCATGCTCGTCTGTATAGGTTTTTCACTGAATCACCCTTGGTAACAAAACCAGCGTTCATCGCTCCTTCAAGCACTAAGCTCTCAAGATCTGTGGTTTCAAGGTCTTCTAAATCATGCAGAAGTTGAATTAAATCCAAAGCGGAAGTTTCTTTTTCCATATCGTTTATTTAAAGAGTAATAACTATTTTTTCTTTATTCAAACGATGGCATTTTTTGAAAAGGGGGTAGTTAAGAAGGGTCTCCATTCTTGCCAGTGACAACGCGAAGCGGTTGTCCTATCTGGAACCTGCCATAAATAACAAAAATAACTCAAAGGTTATTTGCAAATACAAAAATAAATTTCTATGTTTATAAAAAATAGAGATTCATGCTTAAAAACTGGACTGTAACAACACAACCCGTTCGCCTCGCATCTGACGGCATAATGATGCGCGAACGTTACCTTCTAAACACCAAACACGCTAACCACAAATACACCGAAGACCTCGTATCACTCTTCGGCTGTGCCGATACCTCCAAGCGCATTGCTCTTACAGGCGAACATTTCAGGCTTAAGCAACAGCTAAATAACCGCCGTGGTGGTCGCCCACTATCGAGCTACGCGATGGAATATTGCCTTACGTTGCCAAGGGGCTACAGACCTAGCTATGAGCAGTGGCAATCCATTGTCAAAGATTGCTGCATCAAGCTGGCTAAATACTGCAAGCTGACAAAAGCTGAGTTCGCACAGTATCGACAGCAGATCCGCGCTGTATTACACCAGCAAAACCAAGAAGGGCAAAAAGGCACTGGTGATCATGTCCACCTAATCATTGGCAAAGTGGTTCGTGGGCGCGTTTTGAAGGAGTTGCAGAAAAAAGGCGCGACAAAACTCTTGAAGCAAACTTTCAACCATGCGGTTTTGCAACATGTCGGAATAGATTACCGGAGCTATGAACCAATTGAAAAAGAGAAAGGACGACGGTTGAGTACTTGGCAGTATCAATATGAAAAAGCCAATCAAGCTTTAGAAATCGAAAAACTGATTAAGAAGATGCAAAGTCAGTTTGATAAGTGGCTTAAGGCAAAAATTGATAGTGATTGGTGCCAAGTACGCAGACAAAGCAATCGCCTAATTCAAACGCAACTCGCATTAGAAAAGATGCCATTGACTTCCCACCAAACAGAAACAATAAAAAATATTATAAAACAAAAAGGTAAACTATGAATTACATTATTAATGAAGCAATTGCCGCTGTGCTAAATGTATTGATAGATTTTTTGATGAATAGATTAATTAACTCACGTATTGGAACATATACCGTACAATCGGTGAAAGGTTTCTAAAGCACAATAGATTAAATTGCAAATACTATTGCCGATGCCATTCCTAGCGAAGTGCGAAAATACACTTCGCTTCATTTCGTTTTAGAACACCTTCCTATAACGCCGCAGATGCAAATATCAAGGTTGTGACTCTCTATAAAACTTCAGACGCCAGTTCAACTCCCATTCAGGGAGCTGAACTGGCGTCCTTAACTTAGGATAATAAGCTTCCATATTGATACTGGCCTCATATGGTACTAAGATAAGGTACTAAAGGGTTATTCTCAAAAATCACAAACACCCTAACCTATTGAAGTGACTGTTTTTTAAGGCAGTTGAAGGTGAGTCCCGCCAGCTCCACCAAACGTTTGGAAAAGGCCACCTTCGGGTGGCCTTTTTTGTATCAACTAAAATAGTCTCTTTTTTCAAACATTCATGCTTTCTGAAATCTTACTACATAGATTACCGCATACCTTTGGCCCATGTAGGTTTACAAACTCGTTGAGTATTAATCAGTAAACAAGAAGTTCATAAGTACTAATCAAAAAGGCAGAGAGCATGGTACTAAAAGCCCTGCAACTTAAAAGTCTTCTGCTTACCTATCCTTTCTAAGAGATAACTAGATCTAAGTCTAAAGTCTATACTCATCTCCCTCGATGAATTGATTGATGCATTCATTGTTAGTCCCTACTCGCTTGTTTCATTACAACTCTATAGATGTAATGACTACAAATAGTCGTTACCAAAAAATAATGTAACTCTAATCACAAAGTTAACCTTAGATATTGAACAGAAACACAACATATATAGATTTCTAAATTTCAAAATGAAAGTATTGTTGTGAAAAATTAAGTTGCTGGAATTATTACCGTCATATTAGTGAGCATTGTTATGAATTTTGAAGAAAGTAAATTGAATGACGAACACGTTAATCAATACACACCGCAAATCAATGGTGTGTTAACAAAGAAAGGAAAACCACTTAGCAGCCTGAAGGTTAGCCTTAGTATTGGTTTAAGCATGTCAGGGAAATCAATAGACTTATCTACATTCACAGACAGTACTGGTCGCTTTGAGTTTTCTCCAGTCTATGAAAATAAAAACATCATAAGCACTCCTCTTATTGAACACTATGTAACTATTGTTTTAGTCGCAGAACTCAGCAATGATGAAAGTACTATTATTTGGGAAGGAAGCTTTGATGGTTATAAAATAGAGGATTACGTAAAAAATAACATGGCTAACCTTGCTTGTGACACTGAGAACCCTCTTAATTACTTTGCTTTTTCAATTGATGATGAAGAAAACGATGACTACTACGTAAACAGCCAATGTAATTTATTTGGTTATATAGACTCTGACTTATATGGAAATTAAACAATGCACTCATGATACAACTCCAGTTCCTATGTCTCCTCTTTGTCCATTTATTTACGGGGGATATTGAGTATCGGTTAGAAGGAGGTTCTGGTATCGACTTCCACGCTCATGGACTGGGAAAAAATCTGTTCCGGGTTATGTCAATAACGCTACAAGTAATGAGTGATCGGCACTACAATCTAAGCCTTAAACTTATCTAGAACGCAACGTATTTCTTGACTTCAACAATAGATATAACGCTCGGATGACTGATGGTTGGGTAAGTAAAATAGTCTCTTCAACTTTGACTTTACTAAGAATTTCAGGTCTGGATCATATAATACAACAGATGCGACCGTAGGCCTTGCTACTTGGGTTCAATTAGCTAATTTCAGAGCTAAAAAATGAATGTAACGAACACGTGCGCGGTATTATAGGCCACATAAATGTAATGTCAGGCCATGCGGAAATTAACCTATCTAATATTACTTGTAGAGCAATAAAGCTTTGTTTTTCAAGGTTAGTAAAAAGGCTAAACAGTAATGCTAGTAACGTATTAAATACCCTGGAGTAACAATAAAATAAATTAGCCATCGTTTTATATATACGCTTCATCGGTCTTAAATTATTTGAATGATAAATAATAAAAGTGCGAAGCTATTTTGCTTCGCACTTTTATTGAGTCCAGCACGGCTAACTATATTAGAAGCGATACTCTACACCTAGTGATGCTTGGTTAAAGTCTGTTTCCGTGTTTGCACCGTTCGCGACATTCTCCGCATTGAGTTCTACGTCGTACCACATATATTCTGCGTTAACTAAGAAGTTATCAGTAACTTTAAAACCGACACCAGCACCAGCGAATACACCTTCATCATCTTTGTTGCCTTGGAAGCCCGCAACGTTGTAATCCGTCGAGTACCACATTTGACCGCCTTTTGCGTAAAGGTCGACACGATCAGCAATGGGAGCGGTAACTTTTAGAGCCGCTGTATAGCCGTCCGTTTCGGCATTTGCTAGGTTATTACCATAGCTACCGAAATCAATGTAACCACCTTCCAACGCTAAGTAAGGATTAAAACGGTAACCAACTAAACCTTGAATAACATCGCTGTCATCATCAAAGTCATCTTGTCCATCAACTTTTAAGTAACCGTAGTTGGCGCCAACATATACACCATGATCGTTGGAGTCCGCAGCATGTGATAAAGTACTAAACGTAGCTAAAGAAAAAAGGCTAATCAAAGTAACAACATTGCTTTTCATTTCGTTCTCCTAATATAAGTTCCATTGAAGGTTCGAATAGTAAAGAGCAAATGCAATGCCAACTTTAAATTAATGAAAAATATATTTAATTTTATAGAATACTGACAATCCTCTAAAGATCACCGAACAAAAATAGAAAAAAAGAGCTGTCTGTTTACTTTATATAAACAATACTAAATTGAGGTTAATCGCTGATGTGAAAAAGATTCTTGTTAATTTGTAGATTTTTCAAAGAAATTAAATAAACATCTAAAATACTCTTATAGATTAATCAGTCAAAAAAATGCTTAGCTAGTTTTTATAAGAAAGGAAGCTAATCACACATACGTTGCATCTTACTTTGCTTCAAGCCATGAATATTCTACTCTTTGCCTAAGCAGAGTTTAATGGAACTGAAGTATGTTAAAAGGCAGTGAATACCCTTCTATTCGAGCATTAAGGACGTTTGTCGCGGTCTCTAATTACCTCAGTTTCTCTAAAGCAGCGGATGCACTATGTATTACGCAAAGCGCAGTAAGCAAACAAATCGCATCGCTGGAGCAATTGGTGGGTTTACCTTTAATACAAAGAGGGGCGAGTGGTATTGAGTTAACCGAAGAAGGCAAGCGTTATCTGCCGCAAGTCACAGATGCTTTGGAGCTTATTCAGCATGCAACTGCCAACTTAATCCAGTCAGATTCAAAGCAAGAATTACTCACCGTGGACGTAACCCCTTCTTTTGCCAGTCTTTGGTTGATACCTAATATTGATGACTTCCACCAGCAACATCCTAACATCCGAGTAAGAGTCTGTACCGGGGATGGGAACTTCAAAGATTCGAGCAACGAAAGTGATTTACATATTCGCTGCCTTCCATTATCCACACATTATGAATACAGCCACTTACTGTGCGAAGAAACATTGTTATTAGTCGGTTGCACAAATGCTCCTGCAATTGAGAGCGTGCACGCTGTTAGCAATTATCCTTTTATACCTCAAATCACTCGCCCTCAGCTATGGGAGCAATTTAAAGCTGTCTACACTGTAGAATCTCCCGTTACCTATCAACCTGTAGGCGTCGAACATTTTTACCTAGCTTGCGAAGCTGTCAGAATGGGAAAAGGGCTCGCCTTGCTTCCCGATTTTATGGCGCAGTATTCGATTTTAAGAGGGGACATTCAGCATGTTCTCAACCTTTCTTTACAGAGCGGTTATGGTTATTACGTGATGATTCCAAATTATCGACTTTCGGCTAAAAAAGTAGCGGTGTTTCACGAATGGCTGAAGAGCAAACTAAGTTAATGTTGTTTCTTTAAGCTCGTTTAGGTAAACCAAAACAACTCAAAGACTTCGGTATCTGTCTGCTCAAATTTATGGCATTCTCATCCATACTATTTAAAAAGGATAAATGGATAGTAGGATATGGACAGCAACACGCCAAGACTCTCTTTACGCACCATTGAGCCGACCGATTACCCAGAGCTCGCGGAATTAATGGACCTTGTTTTTCCTGATGTTGGTGGCTCATGGCCACGCCTGACCATCATGGATCTCATTCATCAGTTTCCTGATGGACAAATCTGTATTGAGGATAACGGAAAAATTGTCGGCGCAGCGCTAACAATCAAAGTGGACTACAACCGATTTTCACTTCCTCACCTATACACCGACATCATCACCGAGAACAACGTCATCCAAAACCAAGTGACCGGTGACGCCATGTATGGTCTCGATGTATTTGTTCACCCGGACTACCGTGGACTGCGTTTAGGTCGCCGTCTGTATGATGCGCGTAAAGAACTTTGCCGGAGTAAAAACTTCAAAGCAATTTTAGCCGGTGGTCGCATCCCGAATTACCACAAAAATGCTGACGAATTGAGCGTGGCTGAATACATCGACAAAATAAAACGCCGTGAGCTTCACGATCCTATTTTGTCTTTTCAGCTTGCAAACGACTTCGATGTAAAACGTATTATGCGCGGTTACTTGCCAGAGGATAGTGCTTCTAAAGGCTACGCAACTCTGCTGGAGTGGGATAACTTCTTCTACGAAGAGGATATTCAATCCGTACATGATGTAGAAAAAACGCTGATTCGTATTGGTGTTGTGCAGTGGCAAATGCGCGCCATGAATGACTTAGAGGACTTGCTCGATCAGGCTGAGTTCTTCATTTCTTCTCTTGCGAACTACAAAGCCGATTTCGCCCTATTCCCTGAATTCTTTAACGCGCCGCTGATGGGCTTGCAAAACGACCAAAATTCCGTCGAAGCAATTCGCTTTTTGGCTAGCTTTACAGAAGAGATCAAAAACCGCTTCTCGCAGATGGCCGTCACCTACAACATCAACATTATTGCTGGCAGTATGCCCGTCATCGAAGATGGCAAGTTGTATAATGTGGCCTACTTACTGCAACGAGATGGTGAAATAAACGCTCAATATAAGATTCACATCACGCCCCATGAGCAAAAAGATTGGGTGATCGACGGTGGTGACAATGTTCAGGTGTTCGAAACCGATGCAGGCAAAGTCGGCATACTGATTTGTTATGACAGCGAGTTCCCAGAGTTGGGAAGAATGCTCGCCGAGCAAGGCGCACAAATTGTGTTCGTTCCTTTCTGGACAGACACAAAAAATGGCTACCAACGAGTACGAATCTGTTCCCAATCACGAGCCATCGAAAACGAATGCTACGTTGCAATTGGGGGCAGTGTCGGCAACTTACCTCGTGTTGATAATGTCGATATCCAGTACGCACAATCTGCCGTATTCTCACCGTCGGATATCTATTTCCCACACGATGCGACCTTGACAGAAGCAAGCGCCAACACCGAAATGATAATCTTCGCTGATGTTGATTTGACTAAGTTGAAACAGCTTAATACCGAAGGCTCTGTCACCAACTTACGTCATCGCCGCCTTGATTTGTATGGCGCATTCACCAAAGCCAAAGAGTCATAAGGATCTCCCTAGTTCGCCGCTACCAAAGAGCGTGGCGGCGAGTAAAGCCAGCTGCAGGTTGATTCTGCGCAATTATCAGAGGCATGTCAGTTTTTCTCAACGGTGAGAAACAAGAATTGACCCAATAGGACATTCGGAGTATCACTCCAACTTCGTTCCGATTTTATTAGAGGAAAGCATTTGGAACACATTAACGCTTTACTCATCTCCATGAAGCCTCTGCTGGAGCAGTACGGCTACCTTGCGCTTATTGTCAGCATCTTTTTTGAAGGTATTGGCATTCCCATGCCTGGGCAATCTTTGATGATCGCAGCATCAATTCTGGCCTCAGAACAAGTCATGAATCTGAGTATGGTTATGGTTATATCTTGGCTCAGCTGCTTTTTGGGCAATACTTGTGGCTACTTACTTGGTTACTACTTTGAAGGATGGCTAGATAAAAAAGGTTACATCTCTGGCCCTAAAATGCAGAAGCTCCAAATCACCATTCAAAAATATGGCCCTGCTTGTTTGGTGGTCAGCCGATTTATTGAAGGGATGAAGCAATTTATGCCTCTGGCGTGTGGGATAGCAAAAATGCCACGCAGAGAGTTTTTACTCGGCAACGCACTCGCTGCCACCATTTGGGTTTTGGTGTTCAGTTTACTTACGCATTTTGCATTTGAGCACCTCAGCGCACTCAGCCATTTATATAGCCACTACAAATACGCAATCTGGGCGAGCGCCGCGGTTGTGTTCGCATTGATGCTCCTAGGCTTACTCAAGCGAAAAAAAGCAAAATCGTCGCTATAAATGCACTTTCAATAAAGGCTCATGGTATCAGTAAGATAGATGCCATGAGCTTTTTTCTTTCCTCCAAATACAAAAATTACGCAGCCATTTAGACGTCTAGACGTTGACAATAAAAGTCGGTGAGATTAGTCTGCTCACTTCTCTTATTATTATCTTTGTCGTTTACATGTCCGGTTCCCAACAAACTACTAAAACAGTTGCACCGTCTGCGGTCGCTCTGATCCCATTGATCGTATTCCTTACGCTATTTATTGGCGTAGGCACGTACTTATCTTTGCAAGGCGTTGAATTTGCCTTCTACCAGCTGCCAGCACCAATTGCGGTATTACCAGCCATCATCATTGCGTTTCTTCTCAGCAAAGAGAAACTTAACCGCTCTATTGAACATTTTATGCGTGGTGTTGGTCATCAAGACATCATCGCAATGTGCATGATCTACTTGCTTGCAGGTGCGTTTGCTGCCGTTGCAAAGGCTTCTGGCGGTGTCGATGCTACCGTAAACTTAGGTCTATCTGCCATTCCGACCAGCATGATTTTGCCTGGTATTTTCATGATCTCAGCCTTCATTGCGACAGCGATGGGCACTTCGATGGGCACCATCGCTGCCGTTGCACCTGTGGCTTTGGGCATTGCTCAATCTGCAGGTATGAGCTTGCCATTAACCGCTGGTGTTGTGCTCAGCGGCGCGATGTTTGGTGATAACCTTTCTATCATCTCTGACACCACCATCGCGGCAACACGCTCTCAGGGCTGTGAAATGAAGGACAAGTTCAAAGAGAACATCCGCATTGCACTGCCTGCTGCACTGGTTGCTATGGGTATTTTTGCGTTCAATAGCACTGCGACTCAAGTGCCAGAGACTGGTCCAATTGAATGGTTAAAAGTGCTACCGTACGTCACCATTTTGATTTTGGCGGTTTCAGGGCTTAACGTATTTGTTGTGCTGACTATCGGTATTTTACTGGCAGGTGGCGTAAGTTTGGTTTCGATTGACGACTACGGTCTAACGAACCTAGCGCAAGACGTGTACAGCGGTTTTGGCAACATGCAGGAAATCTTCCTACTATCGATGCTGATTGGTGGTCTGAGTGAGTTGATGCGCCGTCAAGGCGGTCTTGCTTTCCTAACCAACTTAGTGAGCAGCATGATCCACGCGTTTGGCTCTAGCCATTCAAAACACGCGAACAGCCGCGCAAGTGAGCTAGGTATCGCGGGCTTGGTTTCTATGGTGAATGGTTGCACGGCAAATAATACGGTCGCCATCATCGTATCGGGTAGCGTGGCGCGTCAGTTGGCGGAAGAGAACAATGTCTCTCCTCGTCGCTCAGCAAGCTTGTTGGATATTTTCTCGTGCGTGGTACAAGGCATTTTGCCTTACGGCGCGCAAGTATTGTTGCTAGGCTCAGTATTTAACCTTTCTCCATTAGAAGTGGTTGCCAACTCTTACTACTGTTTCGCGCTGGCAATTGCAGCCATTGTGGCGGTGTTTATCAAACACCCAGCTCGCCAACCTGCAGTGCAAACCGAAAACTAACGACAAATACCAAAAAGGCTCCGATGGAGCCTTTTTGCTTTCCGTTCTTCTTTATTTTCCTTGCTTCAAACAGATTCACTTTAAAACTGAACGCAAACTTTGCGCACTGTGTAAAGGAATCGCGAAGCAATGCGCCACATCGCGTAGAGCTTCCACCTGAGCCGCGTTGCTGATTGCTAATTCGCCTGCCACATCGAAGTGGTTATTCTCAAACCCCACTCTCACATCGAATCCAAGTAACATCGCACTCGCTAAACAGTCTTGCTCTCGCGCGCCAAAAGCACAAATGGCACATCGAATTCCTTCCTCGACAAAACGCGCCAAATTCAAACCTCGTAAATCCCATGGCGAAGACCGTTGAGCTTGGTGATAACGCCCTAACACCACTAATGCATGCTGATGCGTTTTAGGTAACACGCCCGCATCGCGTAGTTGGAAATAACGTTCAATGTCGGTTGTATCGTAGAGAATAATTTGGCTCACGATGCTGTTCTCTGCCAACCAATGGAAAAAGGCATGCCCTTCTTTCTCACTTGCGCGATCGGGGATTAACTCCCTCAATGCGAAAGAAGCCGCTTCAGGTTTCACAGCTTTGACTAACGCCCGCTGTTGTGGCGGAGAATATAAACCCACCGCTTCTGTGGTGAGCTGAACCATCATGGTTTCTCCCACCGCTTCTTTCACGGCATGGTAAATTTCCATGTTGTCGTCGATGTCTAATGAATGACGTCCGTTGGCGTCTCTAGCATGCAAATGGATCATGGCAGCCCCTGCTGTTTGACAAGCGATAGCCTCTGCAACCAGTTCGTCCGTTGTCATGGGTAAGTTGGCGTGATCATGCTTGGTTTTTCTTGCGCCGTTTGGAGCCACGATAATGGCGATAGGTTCTCGCAAATATTGGTTTGCTACTTCCATGTCTCCGCCACCTCTTTTAACGTCAGTGAGAGTTTGCCGACTAGTTCATCAATATGATGAGACTGAATAATGAATGGCGGTGCGAGCAAAATATGGTACCCATTAACGCCATCAATCGTTCCGCCCATTGGGTAGCACATTAAGCCATTTTCCATTGCTCGCTGTTTGATGCGTTTGTCTGCCAATGTGGCTTTACTCAGAGGCGACTTGCTTTCTTTATCCGCCACCAGCTCAATGCCAAAAAACAAGCCTTTACCACGAATGTCGCCAATGTACGGTAAATGGGCCAATGCAGAAGTAAGCTCATTACGCAGCAAAACACTTTGCCGATTCACCGCCGTTAATAAGTCATCTTGGAAGATGGTTTCAATTGTTGCCACGGCGGCAGCGCACGCCACAGGGTGCGCCATAAAGGTATGACCGTGTTGGAAAAAACCGCTTCCATCAGCAATAGCTTGATAGACTCGATCATTCGCAACCACCGCGCCAATAGGTTGATAACCCGCACCAAGCCCTTTAGCCATACAAACCAGATCGGGCTCTGCCTCTTCTTGCTCAAATGCAAAAAAACTGCCACTTCGCCCAACGCCACACATGACTTCATCCAAGATCAATAACACATCGTATTGGTCGCATATTTCGCGAATACGTTTGAAGTAACCTTGAGTCGCAGGCACAGCTCCAGCGGTGGCTCCCACAATAGGCTCGGCGACAAAAGCCATTACATTCTCAGCCCCCAACTCAAGAATTTTTGCCTCAAGTTCATTCGCCGTTCGCAATGAGTAATCCAATTCCGACTCATGAGTCTGCTGATACCGATAAGCATAGCAAGGGGCAATGTGATGGCTCGGATGCAAGATAGGCTTGAACGGTTCACGTCGCCATTCATTACCTCCGACAGCCAAAGCCCCCAAGGTATTGCCGTGATAACTTTGCTGACGCGCGATGAATTGCTTTTTCTCTGGCTTACCTGATTCCACGAAATACTGCCGCGCCATTTTTAGTGCCGACTCCACCGCTTCTGATCCTCCACTGACTAAGTACACATGGTTGAACTGTTCAGGCATGTGCTGACAAATCAATTCTGCTAGGCGCTCACTGTTGTCACTAGTAAAAAATCCAGTATGAGCAAATGGCACTCGCTCGAGCTGTTCCAACATGGCTTTTTTAACGGCGTGATGACTGTGGCCAAGGTTTGATACCGCAGCACCACCACAAGCATCGAGATACTGCTTTCCATGCTTATCGAATAGATAAACACCTTCACCTCTATCGATGATTGGTAGCGTAGCATGGCAATGACGGTGAAATACGTAAGACATTTGAGTCCCTTCCAATGTATAAGATTTGCACACATCATCAGGAACAAACCCAAACGTGACAAGAGAATAAATCTCACCCTCTATGAGCTTTTGGAATACCACAAACCAAAAACACCAAAACCCTTGATATTTAAACAATAAAATAAAAATAGGCCAGCTTTTTTAAAGGCTGGCCTATGGGTAACCCAAAGCTAAAAACAGAATCGTTTTACGCGTTTAGTGCCTGTTCTAAATCGGCTAGAATATCGTCAATATGTTCAATACCCACCGATAAACGAATCATCTCTGGAGACACACCAGCTTGTTTTTGTTCTGCTTCGCTCAATTGACGATGAGTCGTCGATGCAGGATGGCAAGCCAATGATTTTGCATCGCCAATGTTCACCAAACGCTTAAAGATTTTCAAAGCATCATAAAAACGCACACCAGCGTCATAACCATCTTTTAAACCAAACGACAAAATCGCAGAAGGCTTACCTTTCATGTATTTTTCGGCGAGATGGAAGTGTTCAGAACTTGGCAATCCGGCATAACTTACCCAACTGACTTTGTCATTCTGTTCCAAGAATTCAGCCACTTTGAGTGTGTTCTCGGTATGGCGCTCCATACGCAGCGGTAACGTTTCTAACCCTTGCATAAGCATAAATGCATTCATCGGTGATAATGCTGCTCCGGTATTACGCAGTGGTACGGTACGCGCACGCCCGATAAATGCCGCCTCACCAAACGCTTCGGTATACACCACGCCGTGGTAAGAAGGTTCTGGTTGGTTGAAAACAGGAAAGCGGTCTTTGTGCTGCGCCCAAGGGAATTTACCTGAATCCACAATCACGCCACCCAATGTGGTGCCATGCCCACCAACGTATTTAGTGAGAGAGTGAACTACGATATCCGCACCAAATTCGATGGGTTTGCAAAGCACTGGCGTCGCAACGGTGTTATCCACAATCACAGGTACGCCTTGTGCATGAGCAAGCTCCGCCACACGTTCTAAATCGATGATATTACCCGCAGGGTTACCAATGCTCTCGCAGTACACCGCTTTGGTATTTTCATCAATTAATTCGGCCAAACTTTCTGGCTTGTCATCTTTAGCAAACTTCACCTGAATACCTTGATTTGGGAGCATGTGCGCAAACAAGGTATAAGTACCGCCATAAAGTTGCGGCGTAGAAACGATGTTATCGCCCGCTTGCGCTAAGGTCAGAATTGCATAGTTAATCGCTGCACTCCCCGCACTCACGACCAATCCAGCAATGCCGCCTTCTAACGCCGCCATGCGTTTTTCCAGAACATCGTTAGTCGGATTCATGATGCGAGTGTAGATATTCCCCGGCACTTCCAAGTTAAACAGATCAGCGCCGTGCTGCGCGTTGTCAAACTCGTACGCGACTGTTTGATAAATCGGCGTCGCGACAGATTTAGTGGTAGGGTCAGTTTCGTAACCAAAATGGATGGATAGCGTTTCGTCTTTCATGTTCTTCCCTGTCTTTCATCACTCAAATAGCGGCAAGCAAAGCACTTACCTTGCTTAAAACTTATATTGCCCAATTTTTCAACAAATAACGTAGGGATGAATCACAGAGATAAAACGCTAATTCAACTGTCCAAGTAACCAGTGACGAAACGTTTCTGTCGCATTCGTACGTGTGTTCATGATCAAGTAATACCCTGCATTGGCAGGAATCGGTTTGAATGGAGAAACCAAACGCTCTGTCGTCAATTCATCCTCAATCAGTGCCATTCGTGCCATCGCAATCCCAACGCCTGCTTCGGCTGCAGACATCGCCATATCCGTTCGATTAAAAAAGTGTCCGATATCGGTTTTAAAATCCAACCCCATCGCTGACGCCCAATATAGCCACTCATAGTCACGCGTCGCTTTTTCCCATGGCATCGCATCGTGTAGTAGCGTCGCCTCTTGCCATTGCTTCACTGGCATTGAGTTTTTTTGCTCACCAAACAACGTTTTTAGCCAGCCATGATCCTCAAGGTATTTTGGACTCATCACCGGTAGCAGATGCTCATCCAAAATCAGCTCCGCGTTAGCATTTCTATAAGGATGAAGACCATAGTCAATTGCGACGTCATAGTCTTTTATCTCACTATTTACCAGCGCACCTTCCGCAAAGATTTGTACTTGGATATCCGGATTATCATGATGGAAGCTTTCGAGCTTTGGGACTAACCATTTGAAAGCAAAAGAAGGCGTCAACTTCAAACGAATTTCATTGGTTTGCTTTTCTACTTTGAGCTCATCAAGCAATTTGCTCAGTTCCGAAAAGTGAAACTGCGTCGCTTGGTGTAACTGAGTGCCTTTTACGGTTAAACGAGTACCGCGAGAGTGGCGTTCAAATAAAGTAAAACCTAATAACGCTTCCAAATGAATAATTTGTTGGCTTATGGCACCAGTGGTGAGGTGTAAATGTCTTGCAGCACCAGTAAAGCTGTTGTACTCCGCGACTTGGCTAAATAGACACAAGCCACTTATCAGATTACTTTTCATCCTTGAGCCTATAGTTTTTCTAAACGCTGTGTGTAATTTATATCGATTGTTAACAAAAGGTAAAGAAAAGAAACTGAGCACTCTGATAAATGTGTGGAGTGCATCAATGGAAGTCATCGTATTAGGCAGCGGCGTTATCGGCTTAACCTCTGCTTGGTATTTATCTCAAGCAGGCTATCAAGTTACCGTCATTGACCGCCAACCAAGCAGTGCCATGGAAACGAGCTTCGCCAATGCCGGGCAGATCTCATATGGCTATTCTTCGCCTTGGGCTGCGCCTGGTGTTCCTGTTAAAGCCATTAAGTGGTTAATGGAGGAGCATGCTCCACTTAAAATCAAACCCACTCTGAATGCCGACATGATCCGCTGGGCGAGTAAAATGGTCGCGAACTGCACCCTACCTCGCTATCAAGTTAACAAGGCTCGCATGCTTTCGATCGCTAACCACAGCCGTATTTGCTTAGAACAGTTACGCCAAGAACACGCCATTGAGTATCAAGGACGTCAGTTTGGGACCTTGCAAGTATTCCGAACACATCAACAGCTGCAAGCTATTGAAAAGGACATGCAGCTCCTTGAACAAAGCGGAACCCGATTTAAGCTAATGGACGTCGAACAATGTATTGAACAAGAGCCAGGGCTTGCACTTGTGAAAGACAAACTGGTTGGTGGCTTGCATCTACCTGATGACGAAACGGGCGATTGCCATCAATTTTGCCAACAACTAACGGAGCTTGCTAAGGCACACGGTGTCCGATTTGAGTTCGATACTGAAGTAAGCAATTGGGTTACAGTAGGTAAAAAGATCATAGGTGTCCAAACGAACCGAGGACAATTTAAAGCAGACCAATATGTGGTGGCCTCTGGCAGCTACTCTACAGCGCTACTCAAGCAACTCGATATTGATATTCCGGTCTACCCTGTCAAAGGCTATTCACTCACCATCCCGATGGAAGATGAACACTTCTCTCCTCGATCTACTGTGATGGATGAAACCTATAAAGTCGCTATGACTCGATTTGATGACCGAATTCGCGTAGCTGGCACCGCAGAATTAGCAGGGTTTGATGCTTCCCTTCCACAAAAGCGCAAAAACACCATCGAAATGGTCATCCGTGATCTTTTTCCTCGTTGTGGTGACTTCAGCCAAGCTGAGTTTTGGAGCGGCTTTAGGCCAATGACGCCTGATGGCACACCAATTATCGGCGCGACTAAATACGATAACCTTTTTACTAACACCGGACACGGAACTCTGGGTTGGACGATGGCTTGTGGTTCAGGTCAATTGCTAGCAAGCGTAATGAAAGGTGAAAAAACAAAAGTGATGGATAATGCGGAGCTTAACCTTTGTCGTTACGCCTGAGGACATGACTGAACAAAAAACAGGCAGACACTTACTCCACAAAATGCATAACCACTGGCATTTTTAACTCATCAAAATCGCAGCACATTTAAATGACAATGTGCTGCATAATTAATCATCAGGCAAATCTTCTACCTAAAAGGAGCAAATAAGCAACAAGAACCAAATTTTAACAACTACTCTCCATTCTGTGTTCATCATCACGCTACAAAGGATTTGTAGCTAAAAAAGTTAACAATTGCATTACATAAAGGGTAATGTATTGTGTGAAAAACAACCACAAACACAACTAACAGGGAAAATACTCATGCAGTCATTAGTTGATTTTCTGAATGGAATTATTTGGAGCCCGGTACTGATCTATTTGTGCCTTGGCGCAGGTTTGTTCTATTCAATCATGACGCGTTTTGTACAAATTCGTCACTTCTTTGAGATGTGGCGCTTATTACTTTCAGGGAAGAGTTCAACAAAAGGGATATCATCATTTCAGGCACTTGCCGTTTCACTGTCTGGCCGTGTAGGTACAGGTAACATTGCTGGTGTTGCTGCTGCTATCGGTTTCGGTGGCCCAGGCGCCGTATTCTGGATGTGGGTCGTAGCCTTCTTTGGCGCTGCAACCGCATACGCAGAATCAACACTTGCACAAATTTATAAAGAAGAAGACGAAGGCGAGTTCCGTGGTGGCCCTGCTTACTATATTGAGAAAGCAATGGGACAAAAATGGTACGCTTGGATCTTTGCTATCGCGACCATCTTTGCTTGTGGTGTTCTACTTCCTGGCGTTCAATCGAACAGTATCGGTAACGCAGTAGAAGCCGCATTTGGCTCAGGTGACATGATTGAAACCGCTATTGGTACCTTCAGTTTTGCTAAAATTTTCACTGGTACGGTTGTTTGTGTCATTTTGGCTTTCATCATTTTTGGTGGCGTAAAGCGTATCGCGAACTTTACCCAAGTCGTTGTGCCATTTATGGCGTTAGCTTACATCATTACTGCGTTTGTCATCATCCTTCTAAACATTGGTGAGGTTCCACGCATTTTCGGCATGATCATTGGTGACGCGTTCACACCAATGGCAGGCGTTGGTGCAGCAATCGGCTGGGGTGTAAAACGTGGTGTCTACTCCAACGAAGCAGGTCAAGGTACTGGTCCTCACGCAGCAGCAGCAGCGAGTGTTGATCACCCAGCTCAGCAAGGTCTTGTTCAATCTTTCTCTATTTACATCGATACACTACTTGTGTGTTCAGCAACCGCGTTCATGATTCTTATCACTGGCGCGTACAACGTAAATGGTGCGATTGAAGGTACATTCCTGGTTCAAAACCTACCAGCGGATATTGGTGCAAATGGTCCTGTGTTTACACAGATGGCGATCGAAAGCGCACTACCTGGCGTGGGTAAACCATTCATCGCAATCGCTCTATTCTTCTTCGCGTTTACGACCATTCTGGCTTACTACTACATTGCAGAAACGAACATTGCTTACATTCGTCGTACGTTCAAAGTAAATGGACTGATGTTTATTCTGAAAGTCATCATTATTTCATCCGTGTTCTACGGAACCGTGAAAACCGCCAACTTAGCATGGGCGATGGGTGATGTAGGCGTAGGACTGATGGCGTGGCTAAACATCATCGGTATTTTGATCATCTTCTTTATGTCGAAGCCTGCACTCAAAGCACTGAACGACTACGAAGAGCAACAAAAACGTGGTGTGACCGATTTTACATTTAACCCTGTTGCACTGGGCATTAAAGGCGCAGATTACTGGGAAGATAAGTACCGACGTAAAACGGGTAAAGCACCAACGGCAGACAGCAATAGCGCAGAAACTGTTGAGCAACCATCAACATAGCGTTATCACATAAATAAGAAAAAGCAGTGGTCCGATTTAGGACATAAAAAAGGGGGGATTAACCAATGGTTAATCCCCCTTTCTTCATTATGAGTAGCAGCTTAGGCGATAACCGCTTCAACTTTACGAGCGATTTTTGCTTTACCTACAGGTAACACTTCACGACCAAATTCGTTGTTCAGTACTTGTGCCATTGCGAAGTAAATTGCACTTGCGCCACAGAAGATACCCTCGAAGCCAGCGATAGCACCGATCACTTCGCTACCAGTGAAATCACGAGCAGCAAGCAAGAAGAACAGGATAGTTAGAGAGCCAAATACCACTTGCTTCGCTGTTGGGTAACATAGAGAACCAATGAACATGAAACCAGTGAAGATGCCCCAAAGCGCTAGGTACCAACCCATAAAGCTTGCAGGGCTTGCAGGAAGACCCATGTGAGGCATTACGATTAGACCAACCAATGTTAGCCAAAATAGACCGTAAGAAGTAAACGCAGTTGTGCCGAACGTATCACCGCGTTTAAAACACATGATGCCAACGATTACTTGGCTAAGGCCACCGTAAAAGATGCCCATCGCTAGAATCATAGAGTCAATTGGGAAAAATCCTGCATTATGAATATTGAGCAGAATAGTGGTCATACCGAAACCCATTAGACCTAGCGGTGCTGGGTTAGCCAGTTTTGTCGACATGTACAAATACCTTTTTTCAAAAATGTTGATAAAAAATGCGCGCGAATTTTAATGGGCTCCAGAACAAAAGAGAAAAGCTGTTATTGAAAACTTAGATTCCATAAATAAACCACTACATATATAAAAAAAGACCCTGCAAAAAAGCAGAGTCTTTATAGATGGTTAGGTTGTTTTTTACTCGATCACTGACAAGAAATCTCGTCCCAGAACCAGTTGCTTTGCGTTGGGCTTTCCCACACTCCTGGGCCATTTTTCGCAACAAAACATTTGTTTTGGTACGTCACTTTATCGCCGTTAGCGACTTGCGTTACACCCGGCTCCCACTGAATAAAATTGCCTGTCACTGGTGGTTCTGGCTCGGTTACTGGCGGCTCAGGTTCTGTGACGGGCGGCTCTGGCTCAGTCACCGGTGGTTCAGGTTCCGTTGTAGGCGGCTCCGTAGGAGTGCCTGAAACCAGCTTCCACGGGTCTCCTTTCGTTGGCTCATTACCTTGTGACCACCATTTCGCTTCGTAAACAGCACCTTGGTAAGAGACTTGTTCCCCCGTGTTATATACTTTGCCAGAATCCCAAGCTGCCACACCACCTACAGGCGGATCGACCGGATCCACTGGGTCTAACTTGTCAACTACACGAACTTCTGGCCAACCCGCATGAGATTGGTAGAAGTTAGTTACACATTTCTCATAATCACCCGCAACTAGCGCAGAATAAGCCGTTTGGAAACCAACAAGCTCACATTCAAATGAGTGACCTCCAGGACGATCTGAGTAGTATTTCCAGTTCCCATCCCAGTTGGTGTACAACACGTCTGTCGCACCATTCAGATTTAAGCTGCCGTAAGGCGTCTGCTGCCAACAGGTATTGGTCTCATCGGCTTCAATTGGAATTTGATAATGAGCGGCAAGTCCTTCCCAATAGCGAATACGGTTAACAGGTTGACCTTTATCTTTGTTTTGCTCCCCACACTCAATACCACCATTGATCACGTTGATGGTCGTACCAAAGCCGTAACCAATGCCAGCATCAAGCTCACGCTGTGAAGGCACCCAAGTACGGTCAATCACATGTAGCATTGCTGGTTTCGGTGCTTGTGGGGTTAGGAAGAACCAGATAGCCGATGCTAAGTTCAGCCACGAATCCGCAACCAAGCCTGGATTTTTCAACAATACAGATGCATCGCCATCAAACATCACTTCAGAGAACGCGCCATAGTTAAAATGGTAAGAAAGCTGTTTTGCACCACGTCCAAAGTAACCTTGTCCAGGTTCACATGGCCAGCGTTTGTTTTGCCAGTCATTTTGACCACAACCTGTTGTGTAACCTTCTTGCCCTTCAGACCATCCCATTTCTCGCACATGAACCAAAGCTTGCTGCCACTCTTCCAACCCTAGCGGATTATCCGATACGTTATCGATCGAAATATGGCCACCGGTTTCCTGTGCAAAGTGAGCAAACGCTGTCACGATCGATTTTTTACAAATCGCATCCGAATCACGACCGTCTGTGTACTCACCACAGAATGCTGGGAACTTGCCAATTGCACGTAGGAAACGCGTGTAAGTGTATTCAGGTGCCGCCATTTGAGTCAGGAAGTCCCACTCACTTTCGGGGAATACACGCTCTACACGCTTCACGTTTTCTGGGTTGGTTGTCGCCCCTGGAACAATCGCTTCAACCACTGAGTTCGGGCGTGTCTCTAATGCTTGTGACCAAATGGCATACATAGGATCAGAAGTTTTGCTTTGCTCTACGGCTTGAACGTCACCACGAGCAATAACATAACCATTCGGATTTTGCGGATCGGGCTGAATATTCATACTCGCATTCACTTGTGCTGCTAAGACACAACTCAATGCAAGAGGAAGATGTTTGAGTGCAAACATGTCTAGTCTCCGGATTTCAACAATACAATATACGAGGAATAACTAGACATATAGTGGATCATATATACGAAACACCGAGCCAAGTACGTTGATTCTGCGAGACAAAATGAATAAATAGGTCCTCACACACATTTTGTCACAAGAAAAATGTTACCTTGACTCAAAAGAAAAGCGGAGACCCTGTGAGCCTCCGCTTTGTGATGCTTCTCTCTTTATTGTTCTGCCGAAACCACCTCTAGCTTCGCGGTTGACTTTTGTTTAGACAGCACAAAATAAACCACACACTGAGAAATAATTGCGGCAAGCACAATCACTGGTGAGGCGTTGATTCCAGCTAAAAGAAAACACCCCAATGCGATCATTCCATTGAGTAATGCGTAAGGCAATTGTGTACGGAAGTGCTCATACTGTTCACACCCCGCTCCTGTCGACGACAAAATCGTAGTTTCAGAGATGGGAGAACAGTGATCGCCAAACAAGCCACCAGATAATACCGCACCAATACAAACCAACAGTGGTGCATCAATCGCGACGGCAGTTGGGATCACTAATGGCATCATGATGGCAAACGTCCCCCAAGATGATCCCGTAGCGAACGAGATAATACCGGCCAGTAAAAACGCAACCGCTGGCAATAACCAGTAAGGGAAACCGGCTTGAGCTTGTTCAGCAATGTATGCAGCTGCACCTAATTCTTTCCCAACCGAGCTAAGCGCCCAAGCCAATACCAGAATCACCGCCACTGACATCATGTTTGACATCCCTTTCAGATAAACCTGAATACCATCCGAAAGCTTTCTTACTCCATAAAACGCCATCAGCGCAATTAAAGTGAAGGCCGCGAAGAAATATGCAGAAGAAAGTGCAGCCCTAAACGTTGATCCTGCCACTTTTTGAAATGGAAAACCGTGTGGCACGAGGATGGTACATAGAACCACCAGCATAACGAGCAAAGGTGCCCATACAAAACTAGATTTTGCATTTTTATGCGTAAACACATTCATGGACTCCTGCACTTTCCCAAAGTCGGAGCCCTGCTCTGCTAGTTGTTCAGCCTTCGCCATCGGTCCGAAATCTAATTTGAAGAAAGAGACAATCGGCACAATCGCGATCGCAAGAAAGGCGTAAAACTGATACGGGATCGCACCAATGAAAGCATCCCAATCACTCATACTGACATTCAGGGCAGTAAACTCTTTTTGAATCAATCCCATGATGTAAACGCCCCATCCGATAAAAGGGATCAAGATTGCGACGGGAGAGGAAGTAGAGTCGATAATAAAAGCTAATTTTTGGCGTGATACTTTTAACTTATCAAATAAAGGGCGAAAAACAGGGCCAACAATCAGTGGTGTACCAAGGTCTGAGAAGAAAATAACCACACCACCGAACCATGCGGACAGTTGAGCTTGGCATTTACTCGCAACCCATTGAGTAACCTTTTTAGCAAACGCCACACCACCGCCAGATTTCTCCATCAAGGCAACAAAGCCACCAATAAAGACCAAGAGCAAAATGACGCCCGCATTGTAGCTGTCAGTTAATTGCGGCAGTAGATAGCTTTTCATCAATGCACTAAACGAGTCTAGTGGCCCTTTTTCGACAAATGTCCCTTCGAGCATAGCGACACCACTCACCACACCCGCGAATAAACCAACAACGACATTTCTTGTGGTCAGCGCGAGGAAAAGAGTAATAAGGATGGGAATGAGAGAGGTAACGTCAGCCTGTTCCATAGCAATACCATTTATGATAATCAAACAATTAAAATGAATATATATTTAATTTAACCGCATGTATATATCTCTCACAAAAAAGTTGAGCCACCTCTTCACAAACTTGAAGTACAAAAAAACCAGCCCGAAGGCTGGTTCTTATAAACTCAACAGTCTAGAGGAAAATTATTCCCACTCGATAGTCGCTGGTGGCTTACCTGAAATGTCGTAAACAACACGAGAAATGCCATCAACTTCGTTGATAATACGGTTAGATACCTTACCTAGGAAGTCGTATGGTAGGTGTGCCCAATGAGCAGTCATGAAGTCGATAGTTTCTACCGCACGTAGAGACACAACCCAATCGTACTTACGGCCATCGCCCATTACACCAACAGAACGTACTGGTAGGAATACCGTGAACGCTTGAGATACTTTGTTGTATAGATCAGCTGCGTGCAGTTCTTCAATAAAGATAGCATCAGCACGGCGTAGCAAGTCACAGTATTCTTTCTTGATTTCACCAAGAACACGAACACCTAGACCTGGACCTGGGAATGGGTGGCGGTAAAGCATGTTATAAGGCAGGCCTAGCTCTAGACCAATCTTACGTACTTCATCTTTGAACAGCTCACGTAGTGGCTCAACAAGACCCATTTCCATGTCATCTGGAAGACCGCCTACGTTGTGGTGCGATTTGATCACGTGCGCTTTACCAGTCTTAGATGCAGCTGACTCGATTACATCAGGGTAAATCGTACCTTGAGCTAGCCATTTCGCGTTTTTCAGCTTCTTAGACTCTTCATCGAATACATCTACGAATACGTGACCGATAGTCTTACGCTTCTCTTCTGGGTCAGACTTGCCTTCAAGTGCTTTTAGGAAGCGTTCTTCAGCGTCAACTTTGATGATGTTCAAACCAAATTGGTCGCCGAACATATCCATTACTTGTTGACCTTCGTTTAGACGAAGTAAACCGTTATCAACAAATACACACGTTAGCTTGTCGCCGATTGCACGGTGAACCAGCATCGCGACTACCGATGAATCAACACCACCAGATAGACCTAGGATAACTTCGTCGTCACCCACTTGCTCTTTAATGCGAGCAACCGCGTCTTCGATGATAGATTCCGAAGTCCATAGACGCTCACAGCCACATACGCCAAGAACAAAGTTCTCAAGCATTTGTAGGCCACCTTTTGTGTGTGTCACTTCAGGGTGGAACTGAACACCGTAGTATTTCTTCTCTTCGTTCGCCATCGCAGCGTAAGGACAAGTGTCTGTCTCACCAACTTTTACGAAATCGGCTGGGATCTCTACTACTTTGTCGCCATGGCTCATCCAAACGTCTTGAGTTGCTTCAAGGTCTTTAAATAGAGCACATTCACCAGAAACTTTAACCTGAGCGTAGCCAAACTCACGTTCGTTAGAGCCCGCTACTTTGCCTCCTAGCTGTTCCGCCATGGTTTGCATGCCGTAACATACGCCAAGCAAAGGAACACCAGAATCAAACACATATTGAGGCGCGCGTGGAGAGTTCTCTTCCGTTACGCTTTCTGGACCGCCAGATAGGATAATGCCATCTGGGTTGAATTCGCGAATATCCGCTTCTTCTACATCCCAGCTCCATAGTTCACAGTAAACGCCGATTTCACGTACGCGGCGTGCTACTAATTGAGTGTACTGAGAACCGAAGTCCAAGATCAGAATACGTTGGTCATGGATATTTTTAGTCATTTTGAGCAGTCTTTTTAAGGCTAAGTGATTAAAACCGAGGCGAGTGTACTCGCCTCTTCTTAATGCTTCAAGGAAAAAGCAAACGTTTCCGTTGGGTAATTAGTTCCCTAGACGGTAGTTCGGTGCTTCCTTAGTAATTTGAACATCGTGTACATGAGACTCTTGCATACCAGCACCAGAGATACGTACAAATTCAGCTTTCGTACGCATATCTTCGATAGTTGCAGAACCAGTTAGACCCATGCTTGAACGTAGACCACCCATTTGTTGGTGTACGATCTCTTTTAGACGGCCTTTGTATGCGATACGACCTTCGATACCTTCTGGTACTAGCTTGTCCGCTGCGTTGTCAGACTGGAAGTAACGGTCAGAAGAACCTTGAGACATAGCACCAAGAGAACCCATGCCGCGGTAAGACTTGTAAGAACGGCCATTGTATAGAATCACTTCACCCGGCGCTTCTTCAGTACCAGCAAACATAGAACCAACCATCACACATGATGCGCCAGCTACGATTGCTTTACAGATATCACCTGAGAAACGGATACCACCGTCAGCAATAACCGGAATACCATAATCATTAGCCACTTCTGCCGCATCTGCGATTGCAGTGATTTGTGGAACTCCCACACCCGTTACAATACGAGTTGTACAGATAGAACCAGGGCCGATACCAACTTTCACTGCGCTTACGCCAGCTTCGATTAGTGCTTTAGCACCAGCACCTGTTGCTACGTTACCACCGACGATGTCTAGATCTGGGTAAGCAGCGCGAGTTTCGCGGATGCGGTTTAGTACACCTTCAGAATGTCCGTGTGAAGAGTCGATAAGTAGAATGTCAACGCCTGCTTCAACTAGAGCAGCAACACGCTCTTCGTTACCAGCGCCAGCACCAACTGCTGCGCCAACACGTAGGCGACCACGCTCATCTTTACATGCGTTTGGTTTACGTTCTGCTTTGTGGAAGTCTTTCGCAGTAATCATACCGGTTAGTTGGAACTCATCATTCACAACCAATACTTTCTCTACACGAGCTTCGTGCATTTTCTCTTGCACTTCTTCTCGTGTTGCACCTTCTTTAACTGCTGCCAACTTCTCTTTTGGCGTCATTACTGAAGATACTTTCTTAGAAAGGTCCGTCACAAAACGAACGTCACGACCAGTGATAATACCAACAAGCTCATTGCTCTCAGTGACAACAGGGAAACCTGCAAAACCATGCTTTTCAGTGAGTGCAACAACATCAGCGATGGTCGCGTCAGGGTTTACAGTAACCGCGTCAGTTACCATACCAGCTTCGAACTTCTTAACTTTACGAACTTCGGCTGCCTGCTGCTCAATAGACATGTTCTTGTGGATAAAGCCAATGCCACCCTCTTGCGCTAGCGCAATTGCTAGACGAGCTTCAGTAACAGTGTCCATAGACGCTGAAATCATTGGGATGTTTAGGGTGATGTTCTTAGTTAGCTGAGTGCGAAGATCAGCTGTGTTTGGGAGAACGGTGGAGTGTGCTGGCACAAGTAGTACGTCATCGAATGTCAGCGCTTCTTTGGCAATTCTTAGCATTTGCAATATCTCACAATTAGAGGAGTAAAAAGACAATCCAATCTCATCGTTTCGCATAATGAGGGTAACCAGTTTTAGGTTGTTGGCTACATTTGGATTAGATATTGCGGAGGGATTATACGGTTAACGCAATCGCTTGACCACAAATTTTTTAATTTTTTTCTTGCAATTACCCCCTTGCTATGTATTATATTGCCGCTAATTTCCATACTCACGTCTAAGAGATTAGCTGTGCTCTCCAAGACCAATCAAAACATCTTTACTGTTTCTCGTCTCAACGCAGAAGTTCGCTTACTCCTTGAAAACGAAATGGGGATCGTTTGGCTCGTCGGAGAGATATCCAACTTTTCAGCTCCTGTCTCTGGTCACTGGTACCTCACTCTTAAAGACTCTCGCGCTCAAGTTAAATGTGCCATGTTTCGTGGTAACAATCGCCGCGTTACTTTCAAGCCCGCTAACGGTAATCAAGTCCTAGTAAAAGCTCGTCTTTCTCTTTATGAGCCTCGCGGTGACTACCAATTGATCATCGAAAGCATGCAACCGGAAGGTGATGGCCGTCTTCAACAAGAGTTTGAAGAGCTGAAAATGAAGCTTGCAGCAGAAGGGTTGTTCGCGCAAATCAATAAGCAATCTTTGCCTGAGCACCCTAAACGTGTTGGCGTCATCACATCGAAAACTGGTGCCGCGCTTTACGATATCTTAGACGTATTGAAACGTCGTGATCCTTCCCTACCTGTTGTGATTTATCCGACAGTGGTACAAGGTGAGGACGCAGCCATTCAAATTGCACAAGCCATTGGTCGCGCTAACAGCCGTGATGAATGTGATGTGCTAATTGTGGGCCGAGGTGGTGGTTCATTAGAAGACTTATGGTGCTTTAACAACGAGATATTAGCTCGCACGATTGCAGCAAGCCAAATTCCTATTATTAGCGCCGTTGGACATGAAGTTGACGTGACAATAGCTGATTTTGTCGCCGACGTACGCGCGCCTACTCCATCAGCAGCCGCTGAGCTAGTAAGCCGTGATAACAGCCACAAAGATCAAGCTTTAGTTACCCGCCAGCATAAGTTAGCGAGCGCGATGCGTTACTACCTAGCACAACAAAAGCAGCAATCTGCTCAATTAGTGCACCGTCTAGAGAGACAGCACCCAAGCTATCGCTTGCAACGTCAGACGCAACAGTTAGATGAGTTGGACATGCGCTTACAGCGAGCGATGAGTCGTTTTATTGCCTTGCGTCAACAGCGAATCGAGCGTCAACATTATCGGCTGCAATTAAATTCTCCTGTAACACGCCTTGCCGAGCAGAAGTCGAAGCTAGAACGTGTTGAGCAAAAGCTCATGGATGCAATGGATCGCAAGTTACTGACTATGCGCCATCAACTCGCGATTGCTGCAGAGAAGTTAGACACCGTCAGCCCACTAGCGACATTGAAACGAGGTTACTCAATTACTCAAACTGAGCAAGGAAAAGTAATTACGCAATCTTCAGATGTAAAATCGGGAGATGTATTGATTACTCGATTAGCCGAAGGCGACGTTCGCTCTACCGTTAACTGAATACAAACTCTGGTTAACTGATTTTCTGGAACTCAAATCGGACACGTGATTTTGACTTGAGTTCATTACACACATTGCAAAAGTAACTCGCAGCACCGCATGCTTGCAGCTTCTCCAGCTCCGCCTCACAATCAGGGCAAAAACCTACTTTTTTAAAATCCGATTCACACTGTGCACAATGGTATTGTCCTGTCCATTCCAGTTCGACATTGCAAGTCGGGCAAATGTTCTGCTGCATATCCCGTTCCTCTCTCTAAACTAAGCAATTTCGAGTAACGCATGCTACTCAAAATAACGAACAAGTATGTTGATCTTCATCACCGCCCCAACAAGTTTCACGAGGCGTTAACCATACTTGATACGTAGGATCTTATACTGATCGTCTGATATTTACTCCTTGATCAGCGATCACCCCTTAAAAGAATATTTATATAACCACACACCGAAAGCATAAGTTACATATTCTGCATTCCAATTTAAGATAGAATAAAAAACCTTATGTGGATTTAATTAAACGAAAAATCAGAATTTAATAAAAAGATCTTATTCAAAAAGCAGTGTTTACATTGGTGTGCATTTCGATAGTTTGAGCGTCGAGCTCAACGAGTTTAACTTGGATAAAAGCAAACTCATTTAAATGGCTCGCATGCGTTCCACCACAAGGGATTACCGCTAATTGACCTTCCCCTAAATCGCACTTCCAATAGCGAGAATCCGTTAATCTTTCGCCGTGGCATTCCATGGTGATCATCGCATCTCTTTGAAGCCATTCAACCAGTTGGCCATTCACTTTTTCTGCAATCGCCTGGAGGTCATTCAGCATATCTGCACTGTTTAATCCTCTTTTACGGAGTGTTTTGCCTAAACGGTACGTATCGAGGCACTTGTCTGGAGTGACATAACTCGTGACTTGCGCATAGCTATTAAAGTCATAATAACCATGTGGGTCTTTGCGGTCTGCGTCTTTTCGCCAATAGTCTTCCGATAGTACTTTATTCAACGCCAAATACGCTAAGTGTCCTGCAGTGTGGCCTCGACTCAAAGCATTTTGATAGTCTTTATCTACCGCTAATGTTACCAAGTCATTAATTGCACATGATTCCGTGCGTGATAAAACATGCACGACGACAAACACCCAACCTTCAGCATCACGCTTTACAGGGATGTCACTACCCACATACAGAGCACCACTTTCCTGTTCCACTGCCCCAACTTGGCAATCTACTACGTCATGCTCAGCCCCATTCACCTTCAACGTTCCTTTGTCTGCAGGGTGATCCGGCCATATGTGACTAACGGGATGGAACGGCGTGACATCTGTAATAACGTAAGTCACTTCTTCCGTATATTGAACGAGCTGTATTTGTGCTTCTAATTGCCATGTTTGATGACAAAAACGAGTCTTTGTTGCTGTGATAGTCATTTTTACGATTACTTTTGATAAAAAAATACCCAAGTAGAAACTTGGGTATTCGAATTTCATTATTTATTGCGGTTTTTCACCATCGACATCATACGCTTACGTTTACGCTCTTGTGATAGCGTAAGCTTATTCGTACGGTTCTCGTATGGGTTATCACTGTTGTGGAAGTTAATGCGAATCGGTGTTCCCATAATTTCCAGAGACTTACGGAAGTAGTTCATCAGATAACGTTTATACGAATCTGGCAATTCACGAACCATGTTACCGTGGATAACAACGATCGGTGGGTTGTAACCACCTGCGTGTGCGTATTTGAGTTTGATACGACGACCACGAACCATTGGCGGTTGGTGATCATCCACAGCCATCTTCATGATACGCGTCAGTACTGACGTACCCACACGCGTTGTCGCCGAGTTATATGCTTCTTGGATAGATTCAAACAAGTGACCAACGCCAGTACCGTGCAGCGCAGAGATAAAGTGGATACGCGC
This sequence comes from Vibrio sp. 2130-1, assembly GCF_033339515.1. NCBI lineage: Bacteria > Pseudomonadati > Pseudomonadota > Gammaproteobacteria > Vibrionales > Vibrionaceae > Vibrio > Vibrio sp. 2130-1. The sequence goes on along the minus strand of NZ_JAWOUT010000010.1, from coordinate 52,244 downwards.
GAAGTCGACGAATCCTAGACGGCGGTCCAGTTCTTTCTTCACGCTTTCTTTCACGTCACTGTCTAGACCATCCCACTTGTTAACGGCGATGACAATTGAGCGGCCAGCATTCAGTGCAAAACCAAGCAAGCTTAGGTCTTGGTCTGAAATATTTTCACGAGCATCAATCACTAGTAGAACGACGTTTGCATCTTCTACCGCTTTCAGCGTCTTAACAACAGAGAACTTTTCAACCGTTTCATTGATACGACCACGACGACGAACACCTGCGGTGTCAATTAGTACGTATTCGCGTCCATCACGCTCCATCGGGATGTAGATAGAATCGCGCGTTGTACCAGGCATATCGTATACAACCACACGTTCTTCACCCAGAATACGGTTAGTCAGTGTCGATTTGCCTACGTTAGGACGACCGATGATCGCCAACTTAATCGGCTGCTCTTGAAGGCGTTTGAATTCAGCTTCTGCGTCTTCTTCAGTGTAATCTTCAACAAGAGGCTCTTCGTCTTCGAATCCAGTCAGGTCTTCAATCTCACCTTCTTCAGATTCACTTGTTAGTAGATCATCAAAGAATGGAGATAAAGCACGCTCAAGCAAAGCGGTCACACCACGGCCATGAGCGGCCGCAATCTGGTACATATCATCCACGCCGAGCTGCCAAAAGTCAGCACACGCCGCATCGGCATCAATACCATCGATTTTGTTTACTACCAGCATCGCTGGCTTTTCAATTTTACGCAGATGCGCAGCAATTGCTTCATCTGAAGGTGTCAGACCAGCACGACCGTCAACAAGGAACAATACAACATCAGCCTCATCAATCGCGGCTAATGACTGTTCTGCCATCTTTGTTTCCACGCCTTCTTCTGTGCCATCGATACCACCAGTATCAATCACAATGAATTCGTGCTCTTCACCAAGTCTCGCCTGGCCATATTTACGGTCTCGCGTTAGGCCTGGAAAGTCCGCAACCAACGCGTCACGAGTGCGAGTCAATCGGTTAAATAGTGTAGATTTACCTACGTTCGGACGCCCTACTAGAGCTACAACAGGTACCATAACAACCTCTACAATAATCTTTCTTCTGTAGTTATAGGTAACGACTTGCTCGATGCCAAATCAAACCAGCTTTTTACCTATAACCACGTCAGGGTTAATAAATTCAAACAACAAAACGGCTCCTAGCTGTCACCAGCCAGGAGCCGAATGTGAATTATATCACGATATTATTCGTTAATGGTTAGTTTCTTTACATCGCCGTTGCGAGTTGTAATCACATAACCATCCGACAATAACGTCGGGCCAACTGCCAAGCCACTATCATCGACAAACTGCTGCGCAACAAATTCGCCCGTTGAACGATCCATCCAGTGAAGGTAACCAAGCGTGTCACCGACAACGAGATAATTGCCAACAATAACTGGCGCTGTAAGTTGTCGGTGCTCAAGCAAGCTGTTTTCCCACAACTCAGTTCCGCTTCGTGAATCAACGGCAACAACATGATCTTTTTCCGTTATCACAAAGATGCGACTACCATCTGTAGAAATGTCTGTCGCAGATGAGTAATTACGCTTCCAAATCGGGTTCGCTGAACGCAAGTCAATGGCGATAAGTTGACCATTGTATCCAATGGTGAAAAGAGTACCGCCTAGCACAATTGGCGATGAATCAACGTCAACCAAACGATCAATTTCTGTCGCGCCTTTTGGCGTACCAACAGGCTGTTGCCAAATCAACTGACCACGCTCAACGATAGCAGCTGCGAGTCGGCCATTTGCCGTTCCCCAAAATACACCGCCGCCAATTGCAGTCGGAGTACTGTCGCCACGTAAAGTTAAGTTCGGCACTTCTGTACTCAATGCCCAGCGTTGCTCACCTGTACTCTCATTAAGGGCAATCAACATGCCTCGGCTAGTATTGATGATAATAAGGCCTGAATCTGCAACTGGCTTCGCCAGTACCTCACCACCAACTTTTACACGCCAAACAATTTCACCTGTTTCTTGGTCAAGAGAGATGACTTCACCATTCTCAGAGCCAATGTAAAGGTTTCCGTATGCCGCTGTGATACCACCAGAGAGACGAGCAATGACATCTTCTTCTAGGTCCGTTTGCCAACGTTGTTTACCGTTTTCAGGCTCCAGCGCTTTTACTAAGCCATCACGACTTGCCACGAACAATGTATCATTCGCAAATACAGGGGATAGTTTTGAAAAGTAATGACCAACACCATCGCCAACCGATGTGCTCCACTCACTACTGGTTGTAAACTGACTGTCTACCTGAGGTAGTGGCGCCATTACAATGGTGTCTTTCTCACCTGCACAACCGGCAAGTACTCCCATTGTTAACGCCCCTAGCAAGGCTTTCTTAAAGACTCTTTTCATCCAATGCGGTCCTTATTTCGCCAGATCGTCCAATTTCATTTGTAGTGTCGGGCTTGCATCTGCCGCTTGCTGAGCTTCAGTATACGCAGCGTACGCAGCATCTTTGTCACCTTGGCGAATCGCAATATCGCCACGAAGTTCAGCAATACGACCTGTCCATGCTGTATCAGTGACGTTACTTAGCTCTGCCGTTGCAGCGTCGAAGTTACCCATTTCCGTCTCAATACGCGCAATGCGGTAACTAATCAATGGTAACAACGCAGCATCTTGAGTGTGGCTTTGCGCCCACTTCAGTTGCTCCAATGCAGCAGAAAGGTCTTGAGCTTCAACTTGTGCTTTAGCAAGTTGTAGCGCAGCCAATACTGAATATTCTTTTACTTCATTTGACTCAATGAAAGCTTTCACGTCAGCTTGAGCATCAGTGCCTTTGTCTTGCAAAGCATTCATTGCTGTCGTGTAGCTTTGAGAAGCTGCTTCACTCGCCTGAATCACAGAATCCTGGTAGTAACGCCAGCCGAATAGACCACCTAAACCAACAACCGCACCGATGATGACGGCTTTGCCGTTTTCCTTCCACCAGTCTTTAATGGCTTCAACTTGTTGTTCTTCAGTATCGTAAAGTTCCACTTCCTGTCCTCTTAAAACATGTAAATGGCAGCTTAGCTGCCATTGTTCCTATTTCGTTTAAAGGCTCCACATTTGGGAGCCTTAGCTTACGAACTAGGATGTAATTTTGTTAGATTACTAAAAGACTTAAATCAGTGCTGCGATCTTTTCTGCAACTTCTGCTTGGTTGTAAGTCTCTTGCTCACCACCAGCTAAGTCTTTCAGTACTACGGTATTATCCGCAACTTCGTTTTCGCCCAGAACCAATGCTACAACAGCACCAACTTTGTCTGCGCGTTTAAACTGTTTCTTGAAGTTACCGCCACCGAAGTGATTCATCACACGAACGCCTGGAACAGACTCGCGAAGCTGTTCTGCTAGCTTCATTCCTGCCATCATGGTGCCTTCACCCGCTGTGACTACGTACACGTCAACACTGCGACGAACGTCTGTCAGTTCCAACGTTTCTAGCATCAGTACTAGACGCTCTAGGCCCATTGCAAAGCCAACCGCTGGTGTTGGTTTACCACCTAATTGCTCTACAAGGCCATCGTAACGACCACCGCCACATACAGTGCCTTGAGCACCTAGGCTCTCAGTGATCCACTCAAATACCGTGCGATTGTAGTAATCCAGACCACGAACTAGACGTTCGTTAACTGTGTATTTGATACCTGCGGCGTCTAAAAGTTCACATAGACCTGCGAAGTGTGCTTTAGATTCTTCACCCAAGTAATCTGAAAGGCGAGGCGCATCACCTAAAATAGCTTGAACGTCTGGGTTCTTCGTATCCAAAACACGCAGTGGGTTCGTGTGCATGCGACGCTTACAATCTTCGTCTAGCACATCAATATGTTGCTCAAGGAATGCAACCAGTGCAGTACGGTAGTCTGCGCGGTCTTCTTGAGAACCGATAGAGTTCAGCTCAAGACGGACATGTTCATTGATACCTAGCTCACGCCATAGACGAGCCGTCATCATGATAAGCTCTGCATCAACATCTGGACCATTTAGACCAAACACCTCAACACCACACTGGTGGAATTGACGGTAACGACCTTTCTGCGGACGTTCATGGCGGAACATAGGTCCCATGTACCACAGACGCTGTTCATCACGGTTGATCAGGCTGTTTTGGATACATGAACGTACACAACCCGCCGTACCTTCAGGGCGAAGTGTTAGGCTGTCGCCGTTACGGTCATCAAAGGTGTACATTTCTTTTGAAACGACGTCTGTCTCTTCACCAACAGCGCGGCTGAATAGGTTTGTTTCTTCAACGATTGGCATGCGCACTTCGTTATAACCGTATGCGCTAATTACATTTTTCACTGTGTTTTCTAATTTTTGCCACAGTGGCGACTGAGTTGGGAGGCAATCGTTCATGCCTCGAATTGCTTGAATTGTTTTTGCCACAATACTTACCGTAATTCTCGTTGAGATTAATCTTGTACTTTAACTTCGATGCGGTTTTCGCCATTCATCATAGCTGCTTTCGCACGGATCTTAGCTTCTAGCTTATTCACAAGGTCATCGTTATCAAAGCGCTCTTTCTGGCGTTTACCATCTTCGTAGAATGCGCTCTTCTTGTTACTACCTGCTAGACCTAAGTGAGAAACTTCTGCTTCACCAGGGCCGTTTACCACACAACCGATGATAGACACATCCATTGGCGTGATGATGTCTTCTAAACGTTGCTCCAGTGCATTCACCGTACCAATCACATCGAATTCTTGGCGTGAGCAGCTTGGGCACGCAATAAAGTTGATGCCTCGAGAGCGAATGCGCAGAGATTTAAGGATGTCGAAACCGACTTTGATTTCTTCAACTGGATCGGCAGCCAAAGAGATACGCAGCGTATCACCTATCCCTTCAGATAACAGCATACCTAAGCCAACAGATGACTTAACAGCGCCAGCTCGAGCACCACCCGCCTCTGTGATACCTAAATGAAGAGGCTGATCGATTTTCTTCGCCAGCAGACGATATGAATCCACCGCAAGAAAAACGTCTGAAGCTTTCACGCTAACTTTAAATTGGTCAAAGTTAAGACGATCGAGATGGTCTACGTGACGCATCGCCGATTCAACCAAGGCTTCTGGCGTAGGCTCACCGTATTTCATCTGTAGGTCTTTTTCCAAAGATCCACCATTGACACCAATACGGATCGGGATATTTTTATCGCGAGCGCAATCAACAACGGCGCGAATGCGCTCTTCATTGCCGATGTTACCTGGGTTGATACGTAAACAGTCAACTCCGTACTCCGCAACTTTCAGCGCGATACGATAGTCGAAATGAATATCAGCCACTAATGGTACAGAAACTTGCTGTTTAATCAGTTTGAAAGCTTCTGCTGCGTCCATCGTAGGTACAGAAACTCGAACGATATCTGCGCCGACTTTTTCTAGTGCTCGGATTTGAGCGACTGTCGCTTCTACGTCAGTCGTGCGAGTGTTAGTCATTGACTGTACTGCAATTGGCGCACCATCACCAATTGGCACATCACCCACATAAATACGCGTCGATTTACGACGAATAATTGGAGATTCGTGTTGCATAATTTTTTATAACGGTAGAGTGAATCTAGCTACTTTGCCTGAAGTATACCCAGAAAGGTCGACAGGTTCACTTGCAAATGTCATTGTAACCCCTTCCGGTGCGCCCAATATCACTTTAAATGGCGCTTTTCCGGTAAGTTCTACATCTTGTCCTGGCTTATGAGTACCACTTACCAGCGTTTTACCATTGGTGTCTTTTACTTGAATCCAACAGTCCGCTTTAAACTTCATAGTAAGAAGTGTCATGCCTTCAGGTACTACTGGCGCAGGCTGTTCCTCTTCCGCCGCTTCAATCACGGCAACAGGTTCTTCAGAATCTACGCTTGTTGTATTTTCAGTTTCAGTCAGCAAAGGATCCGCCCCTTGCTCAACGGATGCTTCAGTCGATTCAGCAACGCCTTCATTAGTTGAAGCAACTTCTTCAGGAGTGCTTGCGATTAACTCTTCAGCCGTCATCAAATCGATATCAGCTAATTCTTGAGCAGTGGGCTGCGGCGCTTCAACACTTGAATCCGTTACTTCCTTAGTTAGGCTATTCTCTTGTTGGTTTTGCCACCACCATGCCGCTGAAATGCCAATAATGACCAGCCCGATAACCCAAGTAAGGAGCATAATACGGCTATTGTGCTTCTCGTCTTTTGTTTTACGAGAGAAGCTTTGCATTTCAATTTCTTGCTCTTGAGGCTGAGCATCGGCAGTCTGCTCTAACGCCGTCAAAACCACCTTCTCATCAAGACCTACGAATTTAGCGTAAGAGCGTAAGTAACCACGCGTAAATGTCGCGACTTGTTGAGATTCAAATCGGTTATTTTCAATATCTTCAATCACAGAAATGCGAAGCCTCAGGCGATCGGCAACTTGCTTTTGGCTCATTCCCAAGGATTCACGTTTGTTTTTCAGTAATGTGCCAGCTTCAATAGAGAGTGGCACTTCATTCGTATTTTCGTGTTCTGTCATAATGGCGGTATTTAATCTGTTTTAGTGGCTAACGTGGTCATGTATTTTCGTTATTGTTCTTAAGCCTCTTTAAAGATAGCTAGCCTAAACGCGTTAACCAAAAATAATAGTTTTAAGAAACTCTCAGCGATCTGAGTGCGAATACCCGTTTTGCAAAAATCAGCAAAACGTATGTGAGAAAGTGCTGAGAATTATCGGTGTCATCGTTAGTGTTACATATCATGATAAGCGAATGCGCAACGAAGACAAAAACTCTTTACACTCAAACTAACAGATAGCTCAAGCTTTTGTCCAAACTTTGACAAAGGAATTCGAAATTATACCCAAATAACCTTAAGTTGAAGAGTGATAGTCCCAAATCTTGGCGAAAATGTCCTAAACAATAAACAAAATAGCCAGAGCGAATGGCTCTGGCTATTTTTGAATTCCGGTCGTTTATACAGCTTTCACTTCAATGGTATCGGCACCGCGTGACGCTTTCAGCATTGCCGTACGTTTAGTTCGGTCAATTACATCACCGACCAACTGACCACATGCGGCATCAATGTCATCACCACGCGTTTTACGAACCGTAACTGTGTGCTCGTATTGCATCAATGTTTTTTGGAAGCGATCAATACGTGAGTTACTTGGTTTCTTGTAAGGTGAACCTGGGTACGGGTTAAACGGAATCAAGTTAATCTTACATGGTGTGTCTTTCATCAATTCAGCCAGCTCGCGTGCATGGTCTATGTCATCGTTCACATGATCAAGCAACACGTACTCGACTGTTACCTTGCCACGGTTTGCATTCGATGAAGCAATGTAACGACGAACGGATGCTAGGAAATCTTGAATATCCCAACGATCGTTAATTGGCATGATTTCACTACGCAGCTTATCGTTTGGCGCATGAAGAGAGATCGCCAACGCAACGTCGATTTTGCCCGTCATCTGATCAAGACCAGAAACCACACCTGATGTTGATACGGTTACGCGACGCTTCGACAAACCAAAGCCAAGGTCATCCAACATTAACTCCAGTGCTGGAATCAAGTTCTTCATATTAAGAAGCGGCTCACCCATGCCCATCATCACCACGTTCGTAATTGGGCGACGGCCTGTTTCTTTCTCAAGACCAATTTCACGTGCAGCACGCCACACCTGACCGATGATCTCTGAAACTTTCAAGTTACGGTTAAAGCCCTGCTGTGCTGTTGAGCAGAACTTACATTCCAATGCACAACCTACTTGAGAAGATACACAAAGCGTTGCGCGATCATCTTCTGGAATGTAAACCGTTTCTACATCCTGATCACCAACCTTCATTGCCCACTTGATCGTGCCGTCTGAAGAATGCTGGGCTTCTGCTACAGTTGGAGCTTTAATTTCACACTTGTGTAAAAGCTTTTCGCGCAGCTTCTTGTTGATGTTTGTCATTTTTTCGAAGTCATCTACACCGAAATGGTAGATCCACTTCATAACCTGATCAGCACGAAACGCTTTCTCGCCAAGTTCTTCCGCGAAAAACTGACGCATGCCTTTGCGATCAAAGTCGAGTAGATTGATTTTTTCAGTGGTCATGTTGCCTCTCAATGACTGAAACAAGAATAAGGGCGCGAATTGTACAGCCTTTATGCAGCTACAACAAGGGGTGTAAGACCCTGAGTTTGCTAAGGCATTAAAATAAAAACGATTAAATTTTAATCAGACTTTACGGTGAGAATAATGATTAGACAACCGACAACAAAAGCGTAGAAGTGGTACAGAGAAAACAGTGAGAACAAACACACGTAACTAAGCTTTCACCTCTGTAAAATGCTCAGATTAGCCAATATCTTCGCGAATAATTACGAATGAACTCGCCGGTGAAATGGAGAATGCGGAATAAAAAACCTCGGACAATTCCGAGGTTATTACGAACTAGATCATCACGCAAAAGTGATGCATGAACGAGTTAGCGAGAGAAAACTTCTGATTCAGGGAAGAAAAACTCAATTTCACGAGCGGCAGACTCAGGGCTATCTGAACCATGAACTGAATTGTGACGCATGCTGAGTGCGTAATCAGCACGCAAAGTGCCACATGCCGCGTCCTCTGGGTTGGTTTTACCCATTAGCTCGCGGTAACGTGCAATCGCATTTTCGCCTTCCAATACCTGAACCATAATAGGACCAGATGTCATGAACTCTTTTAGAGGAGGGAAAAACTCTTTACCTTCATGCTCTGCATAAAAGCCGCTTGCCTGATCTTCTGTCAGGTGAACCATTTTGGCAGCGATGATACGTAGGCCAGCCTTTTCAATACGATTGTAGATTTCACCAATTAGGTTTCGCTCTACAGCATCAGGCTTAATGATTGAAAATGTTCTTTCTAGAGCCATAAAATTTCCTTTCTGTACTTGTAATAATAGTTGTGCTTTTAAAGTGACTTACTGGGTAAGAGCAGCACTCAAACAAGAGAGTGCTGCAATCAATCTTATTTTCCAGCTTGCTCATTGAGGAAACGAGCAAGTGTACGAACACCCATACCCGTTGCTCCCGCAGCCCATTTATCAGAAGCGGCTTTACGATACGTACCCGCACAGTCGAAATGTAACCAGCCTTTTTTGTAGTCCTCAACGAAGTAAGACAAGAATGCAGCTGCAGTACTTGCACCCGGAGAATAATCACCAGAGCTGATATTCGATAAATCGGCAAAATTAGATGGCAGCATTTCTCGATGGAAATCAGCAAGTGGTAGCGGCCACAAGCCTTCTTTTTCCTGGTTTGCCGCCGTAAGCGCTTGATGCGATAGCTCATCATCAAAGCTCATTAGCGCATGGTAATCGTTACCTAACGCATTCTTCGCTGCGCCTGTTAGCGTCGCGCAGTCAATAATTAACTCAGGCTTTTGCTCACTAGCGTAGATAAGACCGTCTGCAAGCACCAAGCGACCTTCCGCGTCGGTATTCATAATCTCAACGGTTTTGCCGTTTTTGTAAGTGATGATGTCGCCAAGCTTAAGGGCACGGCCAGAAACCATGTTCTCAGCACAACACAAGATCAGTTTTACGCGCTTGTTCAAACCGCGTAAGATAGCTAACCCTAGGCCACCAGTGATAGTACCCGAGCCACCCATATCTGCTTTCATTGCACTCATGAAGTTAGAAGGCTTCAAGCTGTAACCACCGGAATCAAAGGTGATGCCTTTACCCACAAGACATGCGAATACAGGTGCGTTTTCGTCACCAGTTGGGTTGTAGTCTAACTGAAGCATCGCAGAAGTACGCTCAGAACCACGGCCTACTGCGTAAATACCTTCCCAACCTTCTGCCAACAAGTCTTTGTCTTTGACGATACGTGCTGTCACCGTGCCTTTCGGCGCAACAGATTTGATGAATTCAGCAGCCATTGTCGCTAGCTGACGAGGAGCAACTTCTTCTGCCGTTTTGTTGATAATATCGCGGGTAAAATCAGTCGAAGTAATACGAGCTTGAAGCTCTGCTTGATCTTCATCAGACAATGCTGCCCACTCAACTGAGCCATGTTTTTTAGGGTTACGGAACCCTTGGTGGAAAGCCCATACGCTCTCTAGATCCCAGTTATCACCAGAAAGAAAAATAGAACGAATTCCTTGGCCATCTAGCTGACGAGCTGCACGTTGAATTGCGCCGAGATCATGACCTTGACCTAAGTGAATAGTTGCGCCGTTTTCAGCGAATGAAAGCAGTGCTTTTTCACCCCAATGTGGTGCTGCCGACTCTTGACTTAAAAATACAGACATCTGTGTAGACATGGTTTCTCCTTGTCTTATAGCAGCGTTGCCTACGCTGCTTCTTTTTAATAACTCACGGATGTTAGCATTATGTAGGGCAAAAATGTCAATTGGATAAAAAAACGGACCTAAAGGTCCGCTTTTTTTAGTAAGAATTGTTAACTAGGCTGTGTTTTACAGACTTAGTCTGCTTCGTCCATCCAGCACATGATAACGGCTTCTAGAATCTTTTCATTAGAACGGTTTGGCTCATCGTCAAACTCATCTAACTCCATGATCCATTGATGAAGATCGGTAAAACGCACTGTTTTTGGATCGACATCTGGAAACTTGTCACAAAGTTCAATCGCGATATCGCGAGAATCTGTCCATTTCATTGCTCATCTTCCTTTTGCTTCTTCCCTATATTGGGAAGATAGTTTTAGTGATCTTCTGAAGCGTGGTTTAGTGTGTATTTAGGAATTTCTACCACCAAGTCTTCATCAGCAATTCTCGCCTGACACCCTAGGCGTGACTCAGGCTCTAGACCCCACGCTTTATCTAGCATGTCGTCTTCTAGTTCTTCACTTTCTTCTAGTGAATCAAAACCTTCACGGATGATTACGTGGCAGGTAGTACACGCACATGACTTCTCACACGCATGTTCAATACCGATACCGTTTTTTAGCGCTACGTCTAGAACGGTGTCACCAGAGTTTGCTTCCAACACTGCACCTTCTGGGCACAAATCGTCGTGTGGTAATACAATAATCTTAGGCATAACTACTTATCTCTTATATATCGTCTACTGATTGACCTGACAACGCAGCTCGAATCGATTTATCCATACGGCGTGATGCGAAATCTTGGCTCGCTTTATCGGTATCTTTAATGCCTTGCTCTATCGCATCTGCATCATCACCATTACGCAGCTCAATCAAGGCTTCGATGGCTTTAATCAAGTTTTGTTTCTCTTGTTCTGATAGTAAGTCATCACCATCAGCTTGCATCGCTGCAATCAAACCTTCTATCACTCGGTCGGCTTCAACACGCTGCTCAGCTAAGGCACGAGCTTGCATGTCTTCTTTTGCGTGCGTCATTGAATCACGCAACATATCCGCCACTTCATTGTCACTTAAGCCGTAAGAAGGTTTTACTTGAATCTCTGATTGAACACCAGTGCTCTTCTCCATTGCCGTAACAGAAAGAAGGCCATCTGCGTCAACTTGGTAAGTCACGCGAATATGTGCCGCACCCGCTGCCATCGGAGGAATACCTTTTAACGAGAAGCGAGCAAGTGAACGACAGTCATCAACCATTTCACGTTCACCTTGTACCACATGAACACTCATCGCCGTTTGGCCATCTTTGAATGTGGTAAATTCTTGCGCACGCGCAACGGGAATCGTAGTGTTGCGGGGGATGATCTTCTCGACCAAACCACCCATGGTTTCAATACCGAGCGACAGTGGAATCACATCAAGAAGCAACATTTCAGAGTCAGATTTGTTACCCGCTAGGATATCAGCTTGAATACCCGCACCGATTGCGACGACTTCATCTGGGTTAATGCTTGTCAGTGGTGTACGGCCAAAGAATTCGCCAACCATTTCTCGTACAAGCAATGTGCGTGTTGAGCCACCGACCATGACTACTTCAAGTACATCTTCCGCATCTACATCCGCATCTTTCAGCGCACGGCGGCAAGACATCAGGGTTTTCTTCACTAGCGGACGAATCAGATCTTCGAACTGCTCGCGAGTCACGGTGCCTTTCCAACCAAAAACGTCAACGTCAACACTGTCTTGCTCAGAGAAAGCAATCTTAGCTTCAGTAGCAATGTTCAACAGTGTACGGTTCTTTTCTGCAGAAAGCGGAGCTTCTAGACCCGCTTGCTCCATTAAATAATCGGCAAATAGATGGTCGAAGTCGTCACCGCCTAATGCAGAATCGCCACCTGTTGCTAATACTTCAAATACGCCTTTCGATAAACGTAGGATAGAGATATCAAAAGTACCGCCACCTAGATCGTAAACCGCAATCACACCTTCTTGACCAGAGTCTAGGCCATAAGCAATTGCCGCAGCGGTTGGTTCATTAAGTAGACGGAGAACATGAAGACCAGCTAATTTCGCCGCATCTTTTGTACCTGCACGTTGCGCGTCATCAAAGTAAGCAGGAACGGTAATAACGACACCAGCTAACTCACCACCTAACGTATCTTCAGCTCGCTTACCCAATACTTTTAGGATGTCCGCAGATACTTCAATCGGGTTTTTGTCACCTTGAGGTGTTTGCAGAATTGGCAGGCCGTTTTCACTCTCTTTAAAACGATAAGGAAGTGAAGAGTAACGGGACTGAATGTCCTTTAATGAACGACCGATCAAACGTTTTACAGAGATAATCGTGTTCTCTGGTTCAAACTCTGCTTTGGCTTTGGCTTCGTGGCCGACCGTTAACGTTTCCTCAGCGTAATTAACGACTGAAGGTAAAATAGTACGGCCCTGCTCGTCCGCAAGTGGAGTTGCATCGCCGCTACGTACAGAAGCAACCAAAGAGTTGGTAGTACCTAAGTCGATACCCGCTGCTAACTTATGCTCATGAGGTGCCGAGCTTTGGCCCGGTTCTGCGATTTGAAGTAGTGCCATGATAGGTCCTTGTCACGCTTACTAGCCGAGGAGTTTGTCTTCGACTAGCTCAATTTCGTTCTTTAGTTTGGCAATGAATTTTAGCTTACGAACTCGGTCTGCGGCTTCAGCCCATAGACCATCATCAAGCTCTTGCTCGACGCTTGCCAGATGCTGTTTGTACATTTTGCTGACCTTAGAGTCGAAGTCAAAAAGCGCCGATTCAGGATCGGACTTGTCAGCAATCTCTTCCAGTTCTTCGCGCAGTTCCATTTGCTCCATTAAGAACATCGGATCTTGCATTGTTTGCTGTTCACCTCGGATCTCAACACCTTGCTCTGCGAGGATATACTCGGCGCGAGAAATAGGATTTTTCAGAACTTGATAGGCATCGTTGATTTGCGCCGCCTTTTGCACCGCCATCAAACGGTCACGTTCTGAGCCCGTTGCAAAGTTATCCGGGTGGAAGCGTTTTTGTAGTTCTCGGAACTGAGAAGAAAGAAGGCTACCATCCAGCTTAAACTGACTTGGTAGCCCAAATAATTCAAAGTGATTCATTAAGTTCGGGTCCTAGTAAAGCCTTCCGGACTCGTTTGCCCAGAAGGACAATCAATTAGACGTTGAAGCTTTCACCACAACCACATTCACTTTTCGCGTTAGGGTTGTTGAATTCAAAACCTTCATTCAACCCTTCTTTCACGTAATCCAATTCAGTACCATCTAGGTACACTAAGCTCTTTTGATCGATGATAATTTTCACTCCAGAGAGTTCAAATACTTCGTCTTCTTCATTGAGTTCATCAACAAACTCAAGTACGTATGCCATGCCGGAACAACCAGTCGTCTTCACTCCAAGACGTAAACCGATACCTTTGCCTCGGTTATCTAGGAATGCTCTTACGCGACTTGCCGCTGATTCTGTCATTGTGATGGCCATACTGCACCTTAGTCTGTCTAAATTTCGATTGGAATGGGAGCGTCAAAGCTCCCATTATATTACGGAATAATTATTCTTGGTGTTTTTTCTTGTAGTCAGCAACCGCTGCTTTGATTGCATCTTCAGCAAGAATAGAACAGTGAACTTTCACTGGTGGAAGCTCTAGCTCTTCAGCAATCTCAGAGTTTTTAATTGCTGCCGCTTCATCAACTGACTTACCTTTTACCCACTCAGTTACTAGTGAGCTTGATGCGATTGCACTACCACAACCGTATGTTTTGAACTTCGCATCTTCGATGATACCTTCAGGTGTCACTTTGATTTGAAGCTTCATTACGTCACCACACGCAGGAGCGCCAACCATGCCGCTACCTACTGATGGATCTTCTTTATCGAATGAACCAACGTTACGTGGGTTCTCGTAGTGATCAATTACTTTTTCGCTGTATGCCATGATAAATTACCTCGAATCCTCTATTTCAATCCCTGAGATTAATGGTGAGCCCATTCAACAGTGCTCAAATCAATCCCTTCTTTGTACATATCCCATAGAGGAGACATGTCGCGTAGCTTAGTCACTGCAACGCGGATTTGTTCAATTGCGTAATCAATTTCTTCTTCAGTCGTGAAACGACCAAACGAGAAACGAACCGAGCTGTGAGCCAATTCGTCATCCATGCCTAGGGCACGAAGAACGTAAGAAGGCTCAAGGCTTGCAGACGTACAAGCACTACCAGAAGATACCGCTAGATCTTTAAGCGACATTAGTAGTGATTCACCTTCTACGAATGCGAAACTGATGTTTAGGTTGTGTGGTACACGCTGCTCAAAGTCACCGTTTACCGTCACTGCTTCTAAGTCTTTCACGCCATCAAAAAGACGGTTACGAAGCGCTAAAGCATGATCGTAATCTTTTTGCATGTCTTCTTTTGCAATGCGGAATGCTTCACCCATACCTACGATTTGGTGAGTAGGTAGTGTACCAGAGCGGAAACCACGCTCATGACCGCCACCGTGCATTTGCGCTTCAAGACGAATACGAGGCTTACGACGTACGTAAAGTGCACCGATACCTTTAGGGCCGTATACTTTGTGAGCAGAAAGTGAAATTAGATCAACTTTCATCTCTTGAACGTCGATTGGTAATTTACCTGCAGATTGCGCAGCGTCCACGTGGAAAACAATTTTACGCTCACGGCACAGTTCGCCGATCGCTGTAATGTCTTGAACCACACCAATCTCGTTGTTTACATGCATAATAGACACAAGCACGGTGTCATCACGCATGGCTGCTCTAAGCTTCTCTAGATCGATCAAGCCATTTGATTCTGGCTCAAGGTAAGTCACTTCAAAGCCTTCACGCTCAAGTTGACGACATGGGTCAAGAACGGCTTTGTGCTCTGTTTTACAAGTGATTACGTGCTTGCCTTTCTTCGAGTAAAAGTGCGCAGCACCTTTAATCGCAAGGTTGTCTGATTCTGTCGCACCAGATGTAAATACGATTTCGCGAGGATCTGCATTTAGAAGGTCAGCAATTTGCTCACGAGCAGTATCGACCGCTTCTTCTGCCTGCCAGCCGTAACGGTGCGAACGTGACGCTGGGTTGCCAAATGTGCCATCCATTGTCATGTACTGAACCATTTTTTCAGCAACACGTGGATCAACTGGACATGTAGCGGAATAATCAAGATAAATCGGCAGTTTCATTCTCTACTCCAATGTAAAAAGCTGACCGCTAAGAGCGGACGTTTACACCGATGGGCGCGGCGGTTGTATTTTTGTTTGATAGCCCATGGGTTACCGCCAGATCAATGTCCTGACGATCAGAAATTTCGAGTACTTCATTGTCTGTCATCAACTCACCAAGAGTGATGTTATTCAAAAAGTCACTAATGCGAGAGCTTAGGTCACGCCACAGCGTGTGAGTAAGGCAACGTGTTCCACCTTGGCAATCTCCTTTACCTTGGCATTTGGTTGCATCTACTGACTCATCAACGGCAGCAATCACGGTACCAATAGCGATACTGTGAGCGTCGGCACCAAGTCGGTAACCACCACCAGGACCACGAACGCTGGCAACGAGACCTGCTTTACGCAATTTTGAAAATAGCTGCTCTAAGTAAGAGAGCGAGATCCCTTGACGCTCTGAAATATCAGCCAGAGGTACAGGGTTTTGTTGCGAATGCAGTGCCACATCCAGCATGGCTGTCACCGCATATCTTCCTTTAGATGTAAGTTTCATACCACACCGTATCCACATGGTTTGTAATGGTTAAGATTTTTCCATACCTGAGTAATTTGGTCAAGTATTTATTTGACCATTTTACTCAGGTATTCATCCTTACACCTAAAGTGGTTATTATTCACTCAGAACTTCTTTTCTATCGAAGTCAAAACGCCTCGTAGAATATTAAGTTCTTGGGTTTCTGGTCGAGCACGAGAGAACAAACGGCGCAACTTATTCATCACCTGTCCAGGTTGCTCTTTGTTAATAAACTGGGTCTCAACCATCACCTTTTCAAGATGCTCGAAGAACATTTCGAGTTCTCGATGACGCGGGTATTCTTCCGATTCATTTGGGGAAAACTGGCTTTGCTCTAAGTTCAAGTGTGCAACTCGCACTTCGTAACTGAGAGTTTGTACAGCCATCGCTAGGTTAAGCGAGCTGTACTCAGGATTAGCGGGAATACAAACATGGTAGTGGCACTTTTGTAGCTCTTCGTTTGTCAAACCAGTTCTTTCTCGGCCAAACACGAGCGCAACCGGATGCTTTCGGCCTTCAACTGCAAATTTCTCACCGCATTCACGTGGCTCGAGCATTGGCCATTCTAATGTACGAGAGCGGGCGCTAGAACCCACAACAAGGCCACAATCTTCAACCGCTTCTTCTAATGTGCCGACAATCTTTGCATTTTGAGCAATATCACCAGCACCCGCAGCTAAAGCAAGAGTTTGTTCATCCACTTCACATTGTGGATCGACTAATACTAGTTGGTTTAAACCCATCACTTTCATTGCTCGAGCTGCTGAGCCAATATTGCCTGAATGAGAGGTACCTACGAGTACAATTTTTACTTGATCCAACATCTGTGTTTGCTACCTAAATTAAAACCGAAGAATGTTATCATAGTTTTTTAAGACACCCTAGAGGCAAGCAGACCTCTCTTCTCATTCTTGGTTATTGTTCTCGTCCGCAGTATGATCTGTACACTCAGTCGGCCGCAATTAGAGTAAAAAATAACCACTTCCCTTTTTAATTATCTCTGGTATACTCGCCGCCGCTTTCATTTGTTCTTTAACATCCGTTGGGAAATTCGTATGCATCCAATGCTAAACATTGCTATTCGCGCTGCGCGAAAGGCAGGCAATCATATTGCTAAATCATTAGAAAACACTGATAAAGTAGAATCTACTCTTAAAGGCACTAATGACTTTGTCACTAACGTAGACAAAGAAGCAGAATACATCATCATCGATACTATCAAGCAGTCTTACCCTGAGCACTGTATCGTTGCTGAAGAACAAGGTCTTATCGAAGGTAAAGATAAAGACGTACAATGGATCATCGACCCACTGGATGGCACCACTAACTTTGTAAAAGGTTACCCAACTTTCGCGGTTTCTATCGCTGTTCGTATTAAGGGCAAAACTGAAGTTGCTTGTGTTTACGATCCAATGCAAAACGAGCTATTCACTGCACAACGCGGTGCCGGCGCTCAACTAAACAGTGCACGTATTCGTGTTGCTCAACTAAAAGACCTTCAAGGTACTGTTCTAGCAACAGGCTTCCCATTCAAGCAGAAACAACACGCTGAGTCTTACATCAAGATCGTTGGTGCGCTATTCACTGAATGTGCTGATTTCCGTCGTAGCGGCTCTGCTGCTCTTGACCTTTGTTACGTGGCTGCTGGCCGTGTTGATGGTTACTTCGAGCTAGGCCTAAAACCTTGGGATATGGCAGCAGGTGAGCTTATTGCTCGTGAAGCTGGGGCAATCCTAACAGACTTTGCTGGCGGCACTGACTACATGAAGTCTGGTAACATCGTTGCTTCAAGCGCTCGTGGCGTAAAATCTATCCTTAAGCACATCCGCGAAAACGGTAACAGCGCGATCCTTAAGTAAGATTTGAAAGTCATATATAGCCCGTCACGCTGATGACTTTAGAAAGCCCCGCTCATTGAGCGGGGCTTTTTTATTTCGAACAATCAGCCTGTTTGTAGAAACGGTCGTAGTCAGATAAGTGGTCTATTTTTACGTGCTTAACCTTCCATATTTGTTCCTTCATTAAAAACTGCAGCGAAACCGTGACTGGCTGGTATACATCACCAAAGCCGTTTACAGAAAGACATCCAACTCCTCCATCCTCACTGTACTCTTCAAAGTAAGACAGCTCTGTAACCAAACTTGATGGGATAGATGATAAAAATGGAAATTGATGACCAAATTTTATTGGGTGAGACTTAATACTGTTCAGCTCTTCAATCGATAGATTTGGTCCTGCCATAGCTTCTACCACCTCTATATACTGCATCTTGTATAAATTATTACGTATATCAAGGTAAGTATCGTGGAGTGGACTTGCGATGCAGGGCGTTGAAACACTTAGTAAAACCGGAATAGGTAGAATTCTATTTAGCATAACCAACTAAACCCCAGCTTCACGGAGCGCTTGATCAATTTTACTCGGCTTAAATCTGTACTTACAAAGCCCCCACTCGCACTGCTCTAAAAGCTCACGGACATTTACCTGCCCAGTAACTCCAAAGGAAACAACACCAAAAAGAGAAACACTCCCACTGTATGTCAAAACACCATCACGAGTAGTTTTAAAAGTAACAGAAACGGCTTTTAATTTTATGCCCAGCTCTTCAACCATTTCTTTTGAAACTTCAAACTTAGTAAATCCAAGCTCACCAGATAAAGTTACTTTACCTGACTCATCAACTGCTAACTTGAACCTTTTCCCTCCAGTAACTAGCTTGGTGGTAACACCTTTATTGTGCTTGTAAGAAATCTCTACAAACTTCAGTAACTGTACTTTTATTTCAGCTTGCCTTGACATTATTTCCTCCCGAAATTGTTGAACATACTTCCGATATTCAACTCAATCAAAAAACTACAATTCAAGCTGGAAGTACCTCAAAAAAAAATGAAACTTTCAAATCTATCAGGCATAAAAAAACCGCTGATTGCTCAGCGGTTTTTGTTTTCGGTTCTCAATCTGCCTTATGGCATCTCGTCGAACTCTGCACCTTCTTTTTCTACTTGAGGTGGCATCAAGTGCTCTTTCTGGATACCCAGTTTCAGAGCCAGTGCTGATGCTACGTAGATAGAAGAGTAAGTACCTACAGTGATACCGAGTAAAAGTGCGGTTGCAAAGCCGTGAATCATAGCACCGCCCTGCATGAACAGTGCAATTACCACGAACAAAGTCGTACCAGATGTAATCAATGTACGGCTCAACGTCTGAGTGATTGAGGCGTCCATAATGTCTGAAGGTTCACCCTTACGCATCTTACGGAAGTTTTCACGAATCCGGTCAAATACAACGATGGTATCGTTGAGTGAGTAGCCCACAACCGTCAGTAGCGCAGCTACGATGGTCAGGTCAACTTCAATTTGTAGAAACGAGAAGACACCTAGCGTGATAATTATATCGTGAGCCAATGCCATTACCGCACCAGCCGCTAGACGCCATTCAAATCGCATCGATACATAAAGCAGGATACAGATCAGCGATACCAAGATCGCTAGACCACCAGCTTCTGTTAGCTCATCACCAACGTTGGGACCTACGAACTCAATACGACGCATTTCTACGCTTTCGCCAGTACCATCTTTGATAGCACCAATGATTTGGTTACCTAGCGTTTCACCAGAAACGTCATCACGTGGACGAAGACGGACCATGACTTCACGAGCACTACCGAAGTTTTGTACTGTCGCATCGCCAAAGCCTTTTGAATCTAGTGCTGCACGAATCTCTTCAAGGTTTGCTGGCTGTTCAAAACCTACCTCGATAAGCGTACCGCCAGTGAAATCTAGACCCCAATTAAGCCACTTGGTTGACAAAGTGAAGATAGAAGCAGCAATCATTATAATTGAAAAAACGAATGCTACTTTCGACCAACGCATAAAGCCGATCGTCTTCTCTGCTTTTAGAATTTGAAACATATTAATTCCCAGCCTTAGATCGACAATTTATCAACGCGTTTGCCACCGTAGATCAGGTTCACGATACAACGTGTACCAATAATGGCGGTGAACATTGAAGTTAAGATACCGATAGATAGAGTAACTGCGAAACCTTTCACCGCACCTGTACCGACCGCAAATAGAATGATTGCAGTAATTAGTGTTGTGATGTTCGCATCAGCAATCGTGCTGAATGCATTCGCGTAACCTTGGTGAATCGCTTGTTGTGGACTGCGTCCATCACGAATTTCTTCACGGATACGCTCGAAGATCAGTACGTTCGCATCAACCGCCATACCGACGGTTAACACGATACCGGCTATCCCCGGAAGCGTCATGGTAGCGCCTGGAATCATCGACATAACACCAATGATAAGCACCAAGTTTGCCATTAGAGCGATGTTTGCAATCAAACCAAAGCCGCGGTAGTAAAGCAGCGTAAATAGCATTACGGCAACCATACCCCAGATACATGCTTGGATACCCATATCGATGTTTTGCTGGCCCATTGATGGACCAATGGTACGTTCTTCAACGATAGAGATAGGTGCAATCAGTGCACCAGCACGTAGTAAAAGTGCTAGGTTGTGTGCTTCTGCAGCAGAGTCGATACCTGTGATACGGAAGTTACGACCAAGAGCCGATTGAATCGTTGCTTGGTTGATGACTTCTTCATGCTTATCCAGAATAACTTTGCCTTCAGGCGTACGACGGCCACTGTCTTTGTATTCTGCAAACACGGTAGCCATTAGCTTACCAATGTTCTTCTTAGAGAACGCAGACATCTTATTACCACCTTCGCTGTCTAGCGAGATGTTAACTTGTGGACGACCATATTCATCAACACTTGAGCTTGCATCTGTGATGCTTTGACCGCCAAGAATAACGCGCTTCTTAAGCACAACTGGGCGACCATCACGGTCCATCTTGATTTCACTACCTGCTGGTGCGCGACCATTTGCCGCTGCCGATAGGTCAGCTTTATCATCAACTTCACGGAATTCAAGCGTTGCCGTAGCTCCGAGAATTTCTTTTGCACGAGCAGTATCTTGAACACCAGGCAGTTCAACTACAATGCGACTAGCACCTTGACGTTGAACCAATGGTTCCGCAACACCTAGTTCGTTGACACGATTACGTAAAATCGTAATGTTTTGCTCAACAGCATAGTTACGGATCTCTTGTAAACGTTGCTCAGTAAAGGTTGCAGTAAGAGCGTAACGGCCATTTGAATCAGAATCGACAAAAATCATGTCCGGGTGATTCTTTTCTAGCGTTGCTTTCGCTTCTGCTAATTGCTCTTCGTTACGCAACAACACTTCTACCGCTTCTTTTCCAGAAGGGCGGATTGCACGGTAACGAATCTTGGCGTCACGAAGTTCGCTACGGAAAGCTTCTTCTTGTTGACCAACAAGCTTTTCCATCGCTGCATCCATATCCACTTCCATTAAGAAGTGAACACCACCGCGAAGGTCAAGACCTAGCTTCAATGGTGACGCGCCAATCGCTTCTAGCCAATCGGGTGTAGAAGGTGCAAGGTTAAGTGCAACAATTGTGTCTTTGCCTAGCGCTTCGCTGATGACATCACGAGCACTGATTTGTGTGTCAGTGTCGTTAAAACGAACAAGAATTGATCCATCTTCGAGAGCAATGGATTTATGAGAAAGTTGCTCTTTGTTAAGAGCAGTAGTGACAGCATCCAGCGTTGACATATCTACAGAGGCGCCACGCGCCCCTGTAACTTGAATAGCCGGATCTTCACCGTAGATATTTGGAAGTGCGTATAACGCAGCGGTGATGATGGCAAAAAGCACCATCAAGTACTTCCATAATGGATAACGGTTTAGCACAGCGAGGATCCTTTAGCTGTTTTATAGAGACTTAAGCGTACCTTTTGGTAGCACTGCAGTGATGAAGTCTTTCTTGATTACTACTTCATTGTTCGCGTTAAGCTCAATTGAAATGTAGTCATTGTCTTCAGCAATCTTAGTGATTTTACCCACTAGGCCACCGCTAGTTAAAACTTCGTCGCCTTTGCCCATAGAAGCCATTAGGTTTTTGTGTTCTTTTACGCGTTTCGCTTGTGGGCGGTAAATCATGAAGTAAAAGATCACTGCGAACATGCCAAGCATGATTAGCATTTCAAAACCACCGCCTGCTGGCGCGCCTTCTGCTGCTGCGTGAGCCTGAGAAATAAACATTAAAACATCCTCATTATATTTTATTGATAATCAAACAAATTGGGCTTTCGCATTTTAGATTCAAGTCTGAGAGTAACTAATAGAGATCGCTCTCTCAAAAATAACGTGCGTTAGCCTACTTTATTAGCAAAAGCCTCTGGCGACATGCCAAAGGCTTTAATTCTTTTAGTTTTTCAATTACTGCTCTTTTGCTAGTGGTGGCACTTCACGGCCACGACGCTCATAGAACTCAGTAACAAATTCATCGAAGCGATCTTCATCAATTGCTTTACGAATGCTTTCCATCAGACGCTGGTAGTAACGCAGGTTATGGATTGTATTCAAGCGAGCGCCTAAGATTTCATTACAACGCTCTAAATGGTGAAGGTACGACTTGCTGTAGTTTTGACAAGTGTAACAGTCACAATGCGGATCCAATGGTGTTGTATCCGTTTTATGTTTCGCATTACGGATCTTGATCACACCACCAGTCACAAATAAGTGACCATTACGTGCGTTACGCGTTGGCATTACACAGTCAAACATGTCGATACCACGACGAACACCTTCAACCAAATCTTCTGGCTTACCAACGCCCATCAAGTAGCGAGGTTTGTCTTCAGGAAGTTGAGGACAAGTATGCTCAAGAATACGGTGCATGTCTTCTTTAGGCTCACCTACTGCCAAACCACCAACCGCATAACCGTCAAAACCGATTTCCGTTAGACCTTTTACCGACACATCACGTAAATCTTCGTAAACACCACCTTGAACAATACCAAATAGGTTGTTCGGGTTTTCTAGCTTCTCGAAATGGTCACGTGAACGCTGTGCCCAGCGTAATGACATTTCCATCGATTTCTTCGCTTCATCGTGTGTCGCTGGGTAAGGCGTACACTCGTCAAAAATCATAACGATGTCAGAGCCCAGGTCTTTTTGAATTTCCATCGACTTTTCTGCGTCCATGAAAATCTTGTCACCGTTTACTGGGTTACGAAAGTGAACACCCTCTTCAGTGATCGTACGCATCTTACCAAGGCTGAATACTTGGAAGCCGCCTGAATCAGTAAGAATAGGACCGTGCCAGTTCATAAAATCGTGCAGGTCACCGTGCATTTTCATCACTTCTTGACCAGGACGTAGCCACAGGTGGAACGTATTACCTAGCAGAATTTCTGCACCAGTACCTTTTACTTCTTCTGGTGTCATACCTTTAACGGTACCGTAAGTACCTACTGGCATGAACGCAGGAGTTTGAACAGTGCCGCGTTCGAAAGTCAGTTGACCACGACGTGCATTGCCGTTTTTCTTCTTAAGATCGAATTTTAATTTCACGATGCCTCCGGGTGTCAGAGAAACAGTCTGACTGAGTGTTTAGGGCTCTACCCTACTTTAAGGAGCGGTCGCTTTTCCTTGCGAGAGACAAAGCAATGGATACTTTATTTCCTAGCTTACTGCTAGCACTCGTAAATCTACTTTTAACTACGCCGTTTTCTTCTTGATGAACATTGAATCGCCATACGAGAAGAAACGATATTTGTTTTCCACCGCGTGCTTGTAAGCATTCATGGTGTTCTCGTATCCAGCAAATGCACTCACCAACATGATCAGTGTTGATTCAGGCAAGTGGAAGTTTGTGATCAAGCAATCCACCAGCTGATATTCGTAACCAGGGAAAATAAAGATTTCAGTATCGCCAAAGAATGGGGCCAGCTCAGTCCCTTTTTGCAATGCGTCTTGCGCTGCACTTTCAAGTGAACGCACAGATGTGGTACCAACAGCAATAATTCGTCCGCCGCGCGCTTTCGTCGCTTTAATTGCTTCGACGACTTCTTGTGGTACTTCTACGTACTCGGCATGCATGTGGTGATCGTTGATATTTTCCACTTTTACCGGCTGGAATGTACCCGCCCCAACGTGCAAAGTAACGTAAGCAAACTCTGCACCTTTCGCTTTGATTTTCTCCAAGAGAACATCATCAAAGTGAAGGCCCGCTGTAGGTGCCGCAACCGCACCTGGCTTTTGATTATATACCGTTTGGTAACGCTCTTTATCTGCATCTTCGTCTGGACGGTCGATGTAAGGAGGAAGCGGCATATGGCCGATTTCTTCCAGAATTTCTAGTACCGTCTTATCAGAACTAAATTTCAGTTCAAATAAAGCATCATGGCGTGCAACCATTTCTGCTGAATATTCATCATTCTCGCCAACAATAATGGTTGTACCTGGTTTTGGTGATTTAGAGCAACGAACGTGCGCGAGGATGCTTTTCTCATCCAACATGCGCTCCACCAGCACTTCTAATTTACCGCCCGATTCCTTGCGGCCAAAAAGACGAGCAGGAATAACACGAGTATTATTAAACACCACTAAGTCACCGGGTTGAACTTGGCCCAATACATCAGTAAATGTGCCATCAATGAGCTCTCCGGTATTGCCGTCCATTTGCAGCAGTCGGCTAGCGGTACGCTCTGGTTGAGGGTAGCGAGCGATGAGTTCATCTGGAAGGTCGAAATGGAAATCTGATACTTGCATGTTACTTGTCTTATCTATTGGTCAAATCACGTCTAGGCGACGATAAAATTGCGACGAGTTTTTCGCAGCAGACTAGTATATGTTTACATGCTGCAATAGCAAGCAAATCACCAGAATATAGCAGTAAAAGCCATGGTGAAGAGTGTAATAAAACGTGAAAAGCCTCGATTACTTGGCACTATTTTTAATTTGAGCCCCAAAGAGAGAACATGAAAAAAGCAAAGCAACGTATACCGCTGCTTATTAGTTTGGCATTCCAATCGCCCTATCAAACCTCACGCTTTCGCCACAAGAATAACGGCACGAATAAACCCAATAACCAAAACCCTAGACTGCCACCTTCATCATCTGAGCCTTTGAAATCACAGTTATTGGTCGCAATGCCATCGTGACACTCTTTATTGTCACCACTTTCATTGTTAGCACTTTTGATAAAATTCGGCGCAATGATGTAACGACTTGGTGGCGCATCGGCAGTGATGTAAGACTGTACCCAGTCGTAATAGTGGCTCACCTTGGTGTAGAAACTTGGGATCGTCAAAGAGCCACACGTTGGTAGAATAAGGGGGCCGCCACTAACAATACCAATTTGTTTGCCGGTCGCCACATCGACCAACGGGCCACCACTGTCACCTTTACATGCAGAGTTGCCATATTGAGTATGGCTATCTGGCTCCAATACATGGTTTTGTGTTGGTAGCGTACAAATTTTGGTTTGGTTGTCTCTTGAATCAATGATCCCCGGAAAACTGCTGCCAATTTCTAAACGCTCATAACATTTGTCGATGGGTAAAAATGTGCTAATGGTGGTTTTGAGCGTATTAGAAGGTTCAGAAGCATCCGGCTGAGTAGCCCCCCATCCAAACACTTGCACATTTTCGACACGTTGATTGGTCAGGTAATTATCGTTCCAATCCGCCACCAAACGTGCTTCGATACTCTCCATGTCAACTTTACTCGCTAGGTCAGCAAAGTGCGCGTTTGCCACTGGGCGCGTGAGATACAGCAACGCGATGTCTGAATCTAAACCGGTTTGGATAGGTTTCACGTTGCCATTACTGTCGGTCTCAGCTTTTGAAATCCGGGTGTAATCCGGATGAACCACAACGTGAGACACCGGATAAAAGTTATCAAGCCCTGCAGAATTAAGTTCATACGCATTCGCATTCACCGACAGCTCACCCGGCGGGGTCACATAGTAGGTTGCTTCATTGGTTCCTTGTCCCATCACCACACAGTGCGCCGCAGTCAGTACCCATTGCTCTGTCAGCATCGTTCCACCACACAGCGGAAACTCTGCCATGTTACTTGCTCGCAAAGTAACGCGGTCAACAGGATCGGTTTGTTCATCTCCTAACACAATCGCCTGTGTTGATGGCACACTGAATGCCGCCACTGCCAGCGCAATAAGTTTGTTACACGTTGTTCGTTTCATCTAGGTTGCTGTCTTCAATTTGGTAAGCCTGGACGTATCTTCTTCGAGAGAAGAATCTTGGAAAATCCAGCGAATAAAAATGTGCGATTCAATTCATTGGATTACCTTGGGAACACATTCAATATCAACTAAAAATGCCAACTGACTCGCACACAAACCGACTTATTCAAATTAATAAAAACACCAATAAAACACAGATTACGCAGCCCATCAGCATTGTGCTATTGAATTGATGAAAAACGAGTTAGCTCCCAGATATACAGAAAAATATTCTCTATATTTAAGAGAAGGACAATGCCGCTGGAGGTCTCTATGATCAAGGTTGAAGACATGATGACTCGTAATCCTCATACCTTACTGCGCACGCACACCTTGCGTGATGCAAAAAGCATGATGGATGCGCTTGATATTCGACACATTCCGGTTGTTGATGCCAATAACCACTTACAAGGCTTGGTGACTCAACGCGACATTCTTGCTGCTCAAGAATCGAGCTTGCACCCAGATGAGGCTGAACAATCTTTTACTTTAGACACACCGCTCTACGAAATGATGCACACCAATATCATGACGGCAGAGCCTATCGCGGGGCTCAAAGAGAGCGCTATCTATATGCAAAAGCATAAAGTTGGCTGTCTACCTGTTGTCACCAAAGGTCGATTGGTCGGCATTATTACTGATAGTGACTTCGTGACGATTGCGATTAACTTATTGGAACTACAAGAAGAAGTGGAACCTGAAGAAATCGAGCAGGAAGAGTAGTACGCAAGCGTATTCTCTTTGTTGTAAGTTTCGTTTTTACACCGGTTAAACGAAAAAAGAGCGGCAGGGTTGCCGCTCAAAATGCCATTACTGACGCTGATTAAGGAAGTGTTTCTCTGCCAATTAGAATTGGTCTTCTTCGGTCGAACCTGTCAATGCTGTCACTGAAGAGTTACCACCTTGGATAGTATTGGTCATTCTATCGAAGTAACCTGTACCTACTTCTTGTTGGTGCGCAACAAACGTATAGCCTTTTTCAGCTGCTTGGAATTCAGGACGCTGAACTTTCTCAACATAATGACGCATACCTTCACCTTGAGCGTAAGCGTGTGCCAGTTCAAACATGTTGAACCACATGTTGTGAATGCCTGCTAGCGTGATGAATTGGTACTTGTAGCCCATGTCTGCAAGCTCTTGTTGGAACTTAGCAATGGTTTCTGCATCTAGGTTTTTCTCCCAGTTGAATGAAGGCGAGCAGTTGTACGCCAACAATTGATCTGGGTATTCAGCGTGAATTGCTTCTGCAAACTTACGTGCTTCTTCCAAACATGGCGTAGCCGTTTCACACCAAATCAAGTCTGCATATGGTGCGTAAGCCAGACCGCGAGAAATCGCTTGGTCGATACCCGCGCGAACGCGGTAGAAACCTTCTTGAGTACGCTCACCTTCAATAAAGTCTTTATCATATGGGTCGCAATCTGAAGTAATGAGATCCGCCGCATTCGCATCAGTACGAGCAATAACTAATGTTGTTGTTCCCGCTACGTCAGCAGCCAAACGAGCTGCAACGAGCTTTTGTACCGCTTCTTGCGTAGGAACTAATACCTTACCCCCCATATGACCACACTTTTTCACCGATGCTAACTGGTCTTCAAAGTGAACGCCCGCGGCACCGGCTTCGATCATCGATTTCATTAGTTCGTAAGCGTTAAGCACACCACCAAAGCCCGCTTCAGCATCCGCTACGATAGGTAGGAAGTAATCAATACCACCTTCATCTTCAGGCGTCTTACCAGCAGCCCACTGAATTTGGTCTGCACGACGGAATGAGTTGTTGATACGCTTTACTACTGACGGTACAGAATCTACTGGGTAAAGAGATTGGTCTGGATACATCGTCGAAGCGGTGTTGTTATCCGCCGCTACCTGCCAGCCTGACAGATAGATCGCTTCAATACCTGCCTTAGCTTGTTGAACGGCTTGACCACCCGTTAGCGCACCAAGACAGTTTACGTAACCTTTTTTCGCACTACCGTTGACCAGTGACCAAAGTTTGTCTGCACCACGTTGTGCAATTGTGTTTGCAGGCACCATAGAGCCACGCAGTTCCACCACTTCCTCGGCAGTGTAAGTACGCTTCACATTTTTCCAGCGTGGGTTAGTTGCCCAGTCTTTTTCCAGAGCTTCAATTTGTTGGCGGCGAGTTAAGTTAGTCATTGGTCTATCCCTCTTTATAATTTGCACTTTATGCGTGTGCGTTGAGTTTCCGTTCTCAGGCAGTACTTCCCTATCTGCCTTGAAAATCCTTCACGTTATTGGTGTTACAGTTATTCTTTATTAATCCAGGTAGTCATAACCAGGAACTGTCAAAAAGTTGGTCAGTTCATCGCTCGTCGTGAGCCTTGCCATTAAGTCTGCTGCTTCTTCAAATCGACCCGCATGGTAGCGCTGCTCGCCAATTTCTTGCTTCACGACTTCAATCTCCTCTTTGAGATAGAGCTCGAACAACTCTTTAGTGACCTTTAATCCGTTGTCTAGCGACTTGCCGTGTTGAATCCATTGCCAGATAGAGGCGCGTGAGATTTCTGCCGTTGCTGCGTCTTCCATCAGTCCGTAAATCGGCACACAACCATTGCCAGAAATCCAAGCTTCGATGTATTGCAGCGCAACGCGAATATTGTGGCGCATTCCGCCTTCAGTGCGCTCGCCTTCACAAGGCTCAAGCAGTTCAGCGGCTGTAATAGGCGCATCCTCTGCACGGCTCACATCCAACTGGTTGGTGCGTTCACCCAGCACAGCACTAAAGACTTCCATAGCAGTGTCAGCCAAACCTGGATGAGCCACCCAAGTACCGTCGTGGCCGTTGTTAGCTTCTAACGATTTGTCAGTCTGGATCTTGTCTAATACTTTTTGATTCTCTTTCGGGTCTTTAGCTGGGATAAATGCGGCCATTCCTCCCATCGCGAAAGCACCTCGTTTATGGCAAGTACGTACCAATAATCGCGAGTAAGCGTTTAAGAATGGCTTGTCCATCGTTACCACTTGGCGATCTGGCAGTACTCGGTCTGAGTGTTTTTTCAATGTTTTGATATAGCTAAAGATGTAATCCCAGCGACCACAGTTCAAACCAACGATGTGTTCTTTAAGCGAGAACAGAATCTCGTCCATTTCGAATACCGCTGGTAAGGTTTCAATCAGCACAGTCGCTTTGATGGTGCCTGTATCCAAACCGAAATAGTCTTCCGTGAAATGGAACACTTCGCTCCACCACTTCGCTTCGTGATGCGATTGCAGTTTTGGAAGGTAGAAATAAGGGCCACTGCCTTTTTGAAGTAACGCTTTGTAGTTGTTATAGAAATACAGAGCGAAATCGAATAGCGCACCTGGAATGATCTGACCGTGCCACGTAACGTGTTTTTCTTTTAAATGAAGGCCGCGAACACGGCAGATCAACACCGCTGGGTCATCTTCCAGCTGATAATGTTTGCCATTGCCAGGATTGGTGTAACTGATGGTGCCATTAACAGCATCGCGCAAGTTAATTTGACCATCCAGCACTTTACTCCATGCAGGAGACATTGAATCTTCGAAGTCTGCCATGAACACTTTTACATTCGCATTCAGTGCGTTAATCACCATCTTGCGGTCAGTTGGTCCGGTAATCTCCACACGGCGATCTTGCAGATCTTGTGGGATTCCTAGGATCTTCCAACTTCCTTCACGGATGTCTTGTGTCTCTGGTAGAAAATCTGGTAGTTCACCAGCATCAATACGTGCTTGCTTCTCTTCTCTTGCTTCCAGCAACTGTTCAACACGTCCGGCAAATTTTTCACACAGTAGAGATAAAAAGGTTTGGGCTTCAACAGGGAAAATTGCTTGATGTTCTGGAGCAACGACTCCATTCACCTCAAGCATGCCTTGGGTTTGCTTTAGTTGTTGTGTTTTTTGTTCTGTCTGAGCAAGCATAATCATTCATCCTTAACGTGCTTTATCAATCTTGGGCAGTCAGCGTAAAGCTACATTTGTAAGTTATGAACAACAAATTACATCCTTTAACTTTGTGTTCAACTCGTCTAGCCATGCCGATAGATTGCGTAATGCTACGTGTATTTTCAATCTAGACATAAGTCGTATCGGCCTTTAAATAAGCTATATCAACAAAGGGTTTAGTGAAACCCCTAATATAAACAAAACAGAAAATTCAAAGTTTTATTCCGCAAGGTAAAAACCATCTATCAAGCGCCTCATTTTGTAAGTTATTACGTAATAAAATTACATTAATTTTAAAGTCGCTTTATAATTTCAAACAAGCGTATGAATATTGACAGGTAAACAAACACCTTGTACTCACAAGGGCTGAAGAGATGTATTTAAACAGGGGTCAAACAAGGTATGCAGGGCTTTGTGTAAAATTAACATTGTGAAATTTCACTATTTTATGAAAGCTTCATCAAAGAAGAGCTGTAAAATTTTACAAGTCAAAGTTTACCAACAGAATAAAATACTAGAAAGCGCACTGTTTCCAGTGCGCTTTTAGATAAATAATGGAGAAGTAAGGGCTAATACTAATAGCTAAAGCAGCTCTGAAACGACTTCTGCAAGTTGATTAAATGTTTTCGTTCTTGACGAGCTCGGACGCCAAACTAAGCCGATTTCGCGATAAGCTTGTTTACCAGGAGGATCGATCACGACTAAATTCTGGTTATGCAGCAAGCCATGGTCGATAGCCATTTGAGGAATGAACGTTGTTCCCAAACCATTCGCAACCATTTGCACCAGTGTATGGAGGCTGGTTGCCGTAAACGGATTGATTTTTTCTTTGTCTGTTAATTTACACGCTGATACCGCATGTTCCGTTAAGCAATGTTCTTTCTCTAGTAGAAAGACGGATTCGTCAGGTAAATCCGCGTAACGAATCGGCACAGGGACCGATTGGGCTTGATTAGCGCTTATAACCATTCGAAACGGATCCTTACCCACTACTCGGCTTTCCATGCCATCAATTTCGACTGGTAACGCTAAAATAAGCACATCCAGCTCACCATGTCTGAGCGCTTGAAGTAAGTTTGTCGTCGTGTCTTCTCTTAATAAAAGATTCAGTTGTGGAAAACGGTAGTTCACCTCTTGTACCAAATCACACAGTAAAAACGGAGCAATTGTTGGTATACATCCTACTTTTAGCTGGCCTTGCATATCGTCGCCTTGGCACATACGTCCAAGTTCGACCAAATCTTGCCCTTTTGCTAACAGCTCTCGCCCCTGCTTTACTACCATTTCTCCTGTTTGAGTAAAAACCAGTGGACTTTTCTTATCTTTCTTTTCATATAAGGGACAACCTATCAATTCCTCTAAGTTTTGAATACCCTTACTTAAAGTCGACTGACTGACAAAACAACGCTCTGCAGCGTCACTAAAATGTCTTGTTTCATGCAGTGTGACTAAATAGTGTAACTGCTTCAAACTGGGCCATTTATTCATAATTGTATTTGTATCTACCGCCGTTCCAGTGATCGAGTTAAGAGTTTTGTTATTATCGTTTTTTTCGATTAACTCAATCTATTTATTTCGCTTTTTTCAATACTACAATCTGTACTATAGTTTGTCTCGTACAAACACGAACCAAACCGACACAACTGAATTCGGTTTGGAGCTAACCATACTTTTTAGGAGCAAAAAAATGGTACTAGTAGGTCGTCAAGCCCCTGATTTTACTGCAGCAGCTGTTCTAGGTAACGGTGAAATCGTTGAAAACTTCAACTTTGCAGAGTTCACTAAAGGTAAGAAAGCAGTAGTATTCTTCTACCCACTAGATTTCACTTTCGTTTGCCCATCTGAGCTAATCGCATTCGACAACCGTCTAGCTGACTTCCAAGCTAAAGGTGTTGAAGTAATCGGTGTTTCTATCGATTCTCAGTTCTCTCACAACGCATGGCGTAACACTGCTATCGAAGATGGCGGTATCGGTCAAGTTAAGTACCCACTAGTTGCTGACGTTAAGCACGAAATCTGTAAAGCTTACGACGTTGAGCACCCAGAAGCAGGCGTTGCTTTCCGTGGTTCTTTCCTAATCGACGAAGAAGGCGTTGTACGTCACCAAGTAGTTAACGACCTACCACTAGGCCGTAACATCGACGAAATGCTACGCATGGTTGACGCTCTTAACTTCCACCAGAAGCACGGCGAAGTATGTCCTGCACAATGGGAAGAAGGTAAAGCAGGTATGGACGCATCTCCAAAAGGTGTTGCAGCGTTCCTATCTGAGCACGCAGCTGACCTAGGCAAAAAATAATAGACCTTCACCCTAGCTCAACGGGTGTGATGGTTGGATGTATATAAAGCAATAAGCTAATGCGGAAAACCGCAAACGCCAATCAGTCTAAGTAAAGTCCTATCAAAGCCCAGAGCCTCTGCTCTGGGCTTTCTTTTTCCTTCAGATAAACCGCCAAAATGAGGTAACGCTTTAGCGTAAACTTTACCTCTATTTATCATCCCCTCCATACAGATTCTGCTTACTGGCCCTGTTAATATCTTAGCCACAACACTTATTTGTAACGTTAGCAGGATGAATGAACGTGGTTACTCACCTAGAAGTCTGTATTGATAATATTGAATCTCTGCACTACGCCATTGCTGGCGGCGCCACTCGGATTGAACTTTGCTCCTCTTTGGCTTTAGGCGGACTAACACCCAGTTATGGTTTTATGCAGCAAGCGGCTAAGCTTTCGAGTGTTCCAGTTTATGCCATGATCCGCCCACGCCAAGGTGACTTCTTCTACAATGAAGAAGAGATCGAAATGATGCGTTGGGATATTGAAGCGGCTCACCAATCAGGCTTGAGCGGTGTCGTGTTCGGCGTGCTCACTCAAGACGGTGATATTCATATGCCTTACGCGGCTGCGCTGTGTGAATTTGCTCAAGCGCTTGGCTTAGGCGTGACCTTCCATCGTGCCTTTGACCAGTGTCGTGACGCTGAAAAAACTTTGGAAGAAGTGATCAGCTTAGGTTGTGAACGTATTTTAACCTCCGGTCTTGCGCCTTCAGCACCACAAGGGATCGATGTGCTTAGAGCTTTGGTTAAGCAAGCCCAAGGACGCATAGCAATCATGGCGGGGGCTGGCGTTAATGCGAGTAACGTACGTGCGTTAGTAGAAGACACTCAAGTTCCTGAAATCCATCTGTCAGGCAAAACCACACGCCCTAGCCAAATGACCTTTGTTGCTGAACAAAGCAAAATGGGCGCATCCGATGTCGATGATTTTTTAATCCCCATCACAAGTACACAAGCCATAACCGATGTCGTAGCATCTCTCAAATAGACCACCGTAACCTCACGCGCATAGCTTTTGAGTGCTAACATATTGTTTATCAAGGAGTGAGGAAAGGTGTATGTCTAAATTGAAGAAAAAGGAATACGAAAAGGAGCTCAAAAACCTTCAAGTTGAGCTCGTAAAACTTCAAGAGTGGGTCAAACACAAAGGGTTAAAAGTGGTGGTTCTGTTTGAAGGCCGTGATGCTGCGGGCAAAGGCGGAGTGATAAAGCGAATTACAGAAAAGCTAAACCCGCGTGTTTGTCGCGTAGTGGCTCTGCCTGCACCGACAGAAAAAGAAAAAACGCAATGGTACTTCCAACGTTACGTCGCTCATTTACCATCTGCTGGTGAAATCGTTTTATTTGACCGAAGTTGGTATAACCGAGCGGGTGTCGAAAAAGTCATGGGGTTCTGTACGCCTGATGAATACGAAGAGTTTTTACGCTCTTGTCCTGAATTCGAAAGAATGTTGCAACGCTCTGGGATTATTCTGATTAAGTATTGGTTTTCGGTTTCAGACGAAGAGCAGGAAAAACGTTTTCTAGGTCGAATTAATACGCCGATCAAACGTTGGAAATTCAGCCCAATGGATTTGGAGTCACGTCATCGCTGGGCGGAGTATTCGGAAGCAAAAGATAAGATGTTTGCCTATACAGACACAAAAAACTGCCCTTGGTGGGTCGTCCCTTCAGATGACAAAAAGAAAGCGCGCTTGAACTGTATCAGTCATTTACTAAGCCAGATTGATTACAAAGCACTTGAGTACTCACCCATCGAATTACCTGAACTCAATAAAGAAGGTTACGTCAGAGCGCCCATTGATGATCAGACCTTCGTTCCTGATAAATATTGACGTGCTTTCCTTCTCTCTAATAAATAGACCAGCCTAAAAGCTGGTCTATTTATTGAAGTCAGTTACTTCAGTACGTCATCAATACTTTGATCACCTAGATGGCGTACATCTTTCCCTTTCACGAAGTAAATAATGTATTCACAGATGTTCTGGCAGCGGTCCCCCACGCGTTCAATCGCGCGTGCCGACCACATCACTTGCAGAATATTAGGGATATTTTTTGGATCTTCCATCATGTAAGTCATCAACTGACGAATCACCGCTTCATACTCGGCGTCTAGTTTGTCATCTTGTTTATGCACCTCTGCTGCCGCTTCTACATCCATGCGGGCAAACGCATCTAAAACCTGATGCAGCATATTAATTGCCTGACGGCAGAGAGGCTCTAACGACACTTGGAATTGTCGTTCTTTTGATGATGGGCTTTCAATGGCAACGTAAGCAATACGTGTCGCCACGTCACCGATACGTTCTAAATCAGTGATCGTTTTGATGATAGCCATAATTAAGCGCAAGTCTTTTGCCGTTGGCTGACGCTTAGCAATAATGCGTGTACAAGCGTCATCGATCGAGACTTCCATCGCATTCACTTTATGATCGTCACGCACAACCTTACGCGCCAGTTCGATGTCTTCTTTATGCAAGGCTTGAATAGCATACGAAAGCTGCTGTTCTACCAAGCCCCCCATGGTTAATACATGAGTACGAATCGATTCTAGCTCTACGTTAAATTGTCCTGAAATATGACGTCCAAAGTGCATGATGTTCCTTATTCCGTATAGAGTCGCGACTTAACCGTAGCGACCCGTAATGTAATCTTCGGTCTGTTTCTTCATTGGCGAAGTGAAGATCGAGTCCGCGTCAGAGTATTCAATTAACTTACCCATATGAATGAATGCAGTATGATCGCTCACTCTCGCCGCTTGTTGCATGTTATGGGTAACGATAACGACAGTATATTGAGTCTTCAGCTCATTGATAAGCTCTTCAATAGTTAAAGTTGAGATTGGATCCAACGCTGATGTTGGCTCGTCCAATAACAGGACTTCCGGCTCAATCGCCACCGCGCGCGCAATGACCAAGCGCTGTTGCTGCCCCCCAGATAAGCCAAATGCGTTCTCATGCAAGCGGTCTTTTACCTCATCCCACAACGCCGCCGAGCGCAAGGATCGCTCCACTGCGTCATCTAAACTGCGGCTGTTTTTTACACCTTGTAAGCGTAAGCCATAAACTACATTTTCATAAATAGACTTAGGAAATGGATTGGGTCTTTGAAACACCATCCCCACTCGGCGTCGAAGTGTCGCAACATCGACATTAGGATGATAAACATTCTTGCCATGGAGACGCACTTTGCCTGTGACTCGACATCCTTCCACTAAGTCGTTCATGCGATTGATGCAACGTAATAACGTCGACTTTCCACACCCTGAAGGACCGATAAAAGCGGTGACTCGCCCTTTGGGAATTCGCATCGAAATATCATGCAGCGCCTGAGTTTGACCATAGAACAGATTAAGGTTCTCGATTGAGATGGCTGTTTGTTCATCCGTTAAATTATGAACATCCAATGGTGGCTCATAACCTAATGTACTATCAAAATTAAACATACTTAATCTTGTCCTAACGTTCTGTATTTTTCTCGTAAATTATTGCGAATACTGATTGCTGTTAAGTTTAGCCCGACAATCACTGTCACGAGTAAGAAAGAGGTAGCATAAACTAATGGTCGCGCCGCTTCGATGTTGGAGGTTTGAAAGCCAACATCGTAAATGTGAAAACCTAAATGCATGAACTTTCTATCCAAATGCACATAAGGGAATTGTCCGTCAACCGGTAAACTGGATGCCAATTTCACGACCCCCACCAGCATCAGTGGCGCTACTTCGCCAGCTGCACGTGCAATCGCAAGGATCAAACCTGTGATAATAGCTGGCGTCGCCATAGGTAAAACCACACGCCATAGTGTTTCGAACTGAGTTGCACCAAGCGCCAGAGAACCATGTCGTACTGAGCTCGGAATACGAGTTAAACCTTCTTCAGTCGTCACAATCACAACTGGAAGCGTCAGCACGGCAAGAGTTAGTGCAGACCATAACAAACCCGGCGTACCAAAGGTTGGTGCCGGTAGCTTCTCCGCATAGAATACGTTGTCGATAGAGGCACCAATCGTATAAACGAAGAAACCTAAACCAAACACGCCATAAACAATCGATGGAACACCCGCTAGGTTTATAACCGCAATACGAATAACTCTGGTTAGAGCGTTATTCTTAGCATATTCATGTAGATAGATAGCGGCGATCACCCCGAGTGGCATCACAATGATCGACATGATGAGTACTAAGAAAACCGTACCAAATATCGCAGGGAACACGCCTCCTTCGGAGTTAGACTCTCTTGGATCTTCAGATAAAAACTTCCAAACCTGTTTTCCCCAATGCATGACTTTATCAGGCAGTGACATTTGGTTTGGATACCAGTAGTCCAAAATATCTTCGAGCGGAATCGATACTTGTGACCCCGTCATATCCTCGGCAATCAAGGCATAGTCAGAGAGCTGAAGTCGTAAACCATCAAGTTGCAAATCTAACGTCGCAAGCGCTTTTTCTATCTGCTCTTTTTTCGTCTGATTTTCCTTTAAGAAGCTTTCTGTCAGCGTGTCATTCAATTCATGCTTGCGCTTTTCTAATCGCAACTGCTCTAGCTTCCAACCAAGCTCTTTAAGCTGATCGACCACCAAAGAATCAATCTCATGGCGCAGAGTTTCTGCATCATCAAGCTTTTTATTTAGTACCGATTGAATATCACTGGTGTATATATTATCGCCATCTTGAAACGCCACCAGCTTACCAAAGAAATAACCACCACTACTGCGCTCTATCACCGCCCACTCTTTTGGCGTCGTGGGCTCATCCAACTGCATTTGCAATACGGAGATAAAATCGGCGGGATACAACTCTCGGTTAGCGATTTTGATGTTGAGTCGCGTGGCAAAATCTTCATCGTCTTCTAACTGTTGTGCTGCGCTTTCAGGCAAATAACTCTTCGGTACAAAGCTGCGCTCATACACTTGACCAATAAGAATAGTATTTTCATGTAGCACCTCGCCTTGTACAGGAGTCAGCGCTGCAACATTCCACTGATACAAGGGCGCTGGCCAAAAGTAAGTCAGGCCTTTCCAGCCGATAAGGAGTAACAACCCTAATACCGACAACAAACTGATGCTGACTGCACCGCCTGTTAGCCATATCCACGGTGCGCCAGAACGAATCCAATTTAACACGTTATTACTCGCTCTTTATTCAAACCATTATTACAACGCACGGTACTTATCTCTCAGTCTCTGACGAACCCACTCCGCAAGCGCGTTTACTGCAAACGTAAACACAAACAAAATCAATGCAGCTAGGAACAGCAGGCGATAATGCGAACTTCCAACTTCCGACTCTGGCAACTCAACGGCGATGGTTGCCGATAAGCTGCGCAATCCTTCCAAAATATTCCAATCCATTAATGGCGTATTGCCCGTTGCCATTAACACAATCATGGTTTCGCCAACAGCGCGTCCCAGGCCCATCATAATGGCAGAAAAAATACCTGGACTTGCAGTAAGCAAGACAACATAGATTAAAGTTTGCCAAGGCGTGGCCCCTAATGCCAAAGAGCCATCCGATAAATGCTTCGGTACAGAGAAAATGGCATCTTCGGCAATGGTAAAAATCGTCGGGATAACAGCAAACCCCATCGCTAACCCCACCACCAATGCATTGCGTTGATCGTAACCAATACCATGCTCGGTTAAGAATAAGCGCATATCGCCACCAAAGAACGTCTGCTCAATCGTAGGCGAAATCCACACTCCAAGCCCAATCAGTACCAATATGACAGGCATGAGCACTAAAGCATGCCAACCATTAGGCAGACGATTCCGCAAAGGTTGCGGTATTAATGCCCATAGCCCGCCCATAATCATGGTGCTCAAGGGCAAAACAAACAGCATAACGACGATCGTAATCAAATGATCTTCGACAATAGGCGCGAACCACAATCCCGCGAGGAAACCTATGATCACCGTCGGCAGTGCTTCCATTAGCTCAATCGACGGTTTTACTACACGACGCATGCGTGGCGACATAAAGTAAGCCGTATAAATAGCACCTAGCACTGCGAGTGGTACTGAAAACAGCATCGCAAACATCGCCGCTTTTATCGTTCCAAACGCAATAGGTACTAGGCTGAACTTAGCCTCAAAGTTATCGCTCGCCGAAGTCGATTGCCACACAAATTCAGGCTCAGGATACCCTTCGTACCACACTTCTTGCCATAATGAAGACAATGAAATTTCCGGATAGGCATTGTCCACTTCCGCAACATTTAACGCATTATTTTGCCAAGTGATTAAGTAGCGTTCATTGTTAGACATTGCTGCGATTGCGGGCGCTTGATTGTACGCACGCTTAAACAACACCAGTTTTTCACTGGTTGTATAATGGCTTTGCAGCGTGCCGTTGGTGTAAAAGCTATAAAATCCTTTTCGATGAGAATCCGGCAACAAATACTTAAGCTCTGATGCCAATTTAAAATCACGAATATGCGTTAACGTGCGTTTTTCTTCTTGCAGCGTATCAAACCATTGCGACACCCGACCATCGTTGTGCGTCACCAAAAGCGAGTAAGCACCAGCCAATAAGTCTATCGTACGAACGGAATGCTTCTTATCACCTTGAGTGAGATCGACCACCTCTCGCACAGCAAATTTACGTGCGGTTTTCTTTAACACTATCAACTCAGAGCCATCGCGCAAATAAAGCGTTTCACCGTCAGGTGTCAACAACATTTGCTGAGGCGTATTAAAGCCTGAAGAGAACGTAAAATCGATCGTTGCAGGAGACGTACCCAAAGACGAAGCCACTTGCCAGCGAGCTTTCACTTCACCACTTTGCGTCTGCCAAACAACCGTTGGTAAGGGCGTCGAAGCTGCAAATACAAACTGAGTCACAGGATCTTGAGGCGTACTTAGTGTCAGATCCATGCTGGTGTCTAGCTCAATCACTTCCGGAGGACGTGTATTTTCTCTCAACGTGGCATTAAATTCTGGCTTGAAAAGGTTCGCTTTACCCTGCCCATCAACAAATCCATACCAACCTAGCCCAGGAGCAGATTGAGAGAAAGCGACGGGTTTCTGGGCGATTTGCTGTGTATACACCGCAGGTTTCGTAGGATCGTCCATCGACAAATATTGAATCTCACCACTTTGGGTTAGAACGAACGCGAGCTGAGCGTAATCATCCACTGAAATCGCAAGTGGTGTTTCAATATGAGTGGCTCGAATGGCTTGGTTGGTTTTGATCTCCGCATCAGAAAAAAGCGGAATGATCACCATGGCGAGGTAGACAAAGATCAAAATAAGCGCCGCGAGTACGCCGACACCACCGGATGTCACTGCAAGTCGAACTAAACGATCTTTTATCAGTCGTTTCTTATCTTTTTCCTGCAATGAAAACTCGGCTTGTGCCATTTAAATCTCTACCTTTTTTGACTTAGTACTAGAATATGTCGTTAAGATGACAATTATATTACAGATCACATTAAACACCTGAAAAGAATACAACTCTTATGCAATGCGTGGTATGAAATAAATCTGTAATGAAAATCTCATAATGTTCTCACTCATCCATTTTTCCAAGATGAGTACGTAATACTTCACTTTTGGCTAGGTAAGGTTATGAGCGCAGAAAAACTATATATAGAAAAAGAACTGAGTTGGTTGTCTTTCAACGAACGAGTATTACAAGAAGCTGCCGATAAAACCGTCCCTTTGATCGAACGTATTCGCTTTCTTGGGATCTTTTCCAACAATTTAGATGAATTTTACAAAGTACGCTTTGCGGACGTGAAGCGCAGAATCCTAATCAGCCAAGAGCGCGGTGGCAGTGATAGCCCTAAACGACTGTTAACCAAAATGCAGTCGAAAGCACTAAAGCTTAACGAACAATTTGATGAGCTTTACAGCGAGTTGATTCGAGAAATGGCGCGACGTCGCATTTTCTTGGTCAACGAACAACAACTGGATGAATCGCAACAAAAGTGGATCGCGAAATACTTCCGTAGAGAGGTAATGCCGCATATCACTCCCCTCCTAATGAAAGACGAGATCGATGTTCTGCAATTTCTCAAAGACGAGTACGCTTACATCGCCGTGGAACTGCGTAAAGAAGAACATTACCAGTACGCTCTGATCGAAATTCCGACCGATCACCTTCCCCGCTTTGTGATGGTACCAGAACAGAAAGGAAAGCGTCGAAAAACCATCATCTTACTTGATAATATTATCCGCCACTGTTTGGACGAGCTGTTCAAAGGCTTTTTTGATTATGATGAGCTTAGCGGCTATGCGATGAAAATGACGCGTGACGCTGAATACGATTTACGCAATGAAATCGAGTACAGCTTGCTTGAACAAATGTCAGAGGGTGTCAATCAGCGACTGACAGCAAAGCCCGTTCGCTTCGTCTACGAACGCGATATGCCGCCTCAAATGTTAGAGTTTCTGTGTAACAAACTTAATATCTCTAACTACGATAACCTTATCCCCGGCGGACGCTATCACAACTTTAAAGACTTCATCGGCTTTCCAAATGTTGGACGAGAGTATCTTGAAAATAAACCTCTCCCGCCAATGAAATGTGCCGATTTCGAAGGTTATGCCAACAGCTTTGACGCGATTAAAGCGAAAGATATTCTGCTCTATTATCCCTACCACACTTTTGACCACATTAGTGAGTTAGTGCGCCAAGCCTCCTTCGATCCCAAAGTACTTAGTATCAAGATTAACATTTATCGCGTCGCGAAAGATTCTCGCTTGATGAACTCTTTAATTGATGCAGTGCACAACGGCAAAAATGTCACTGTGGTCGTCGAACTGCAAGCTCGCTTTGATGAAGAAGCCAATATCGAATGGTCAAAAGTATTAACCGAAGCGGGTGTGCACGTCATCTTTGGTGCGCCTGGTCTTAAGATTCACTCAAAGCTA
Source organism: Vibrio sp. 2130-1 (assembly GCF_033339515.1). NCBI lineage: Bacteria > Pseudomonadati > Pseudomonadota > Gammaproteobacteria > Vibrionales > Vibrionaceae > Vibrio > Vibrio sp. 2130-1. The sequence goes on along the minus strand of NZ_JAWOUT010000010.1, from coordinate 10,926 downwards.
CTGATGATTAGCCGCCGCGAAGGTGAAGAAATTATTCGCTACGCACACATCGGCACAGGCAACTTCCATGAGAAGACGGCACGAATTTATACCGACTTCTCCCTGCTTACGGCAGATCAAGAAATCACTAATGAAGTCCGTAATGTCTTCGGTTACATTGAGAATCCATACCGACCAGTGAAGTTCAATCACCTTATGGTATCTCCTCGTAATTCTCGAACCCAAATCTACCGCTTAATCGATAATGAAATTGCGAATGCCAAGCTAGGGAAAAAAGCCGCTCTTACGATCAAGGTCAATAACCTAGTCGATAAAGGCATCGTCAATAAGCTTTATGGAGCAAGTACTTCCGGTGTAAAAATAAACATGATCATTCGAGGCATGTGCTCATTAGTACCGGGCATTGAGGGGATCAGCGACAATATTCGCATCATCAGTATTGTTGACCGCTTTCTTGAGCACCCTCGCGTGGTGATCACCCACAATGATGGCGATCCGCAAGTTTATATCTCCTCCGCAGACTGGATGACAAGAAATATTGATCACCGTATCGAGGTAGCAGTACCAGTCCGTGATCCACGTTTGAAACAGAGAATTATTGATATAACGAATATCCATTTTACCGATACAGTAAAGGCTCGTTTAATAGATAAAGAAATGAGTAACGCTTACGTACCACGAGGTAATCGCAAAAAAGTTCGCTCTCAAATCGCTATCTATGACTATCTTAAAAATATAGAAAAGCAAACTAGAAAACAAAATTCAGATGCCTCAAATACTTGAACAAGATACTCGCTACATTGCCGCGATAGACCTCGGCTCAAACAGTTTCCATATGGTGGTGGCCAAAGTTGTCGGCAGTGACCTACAACTGGTTAGTCGTCATAAACAACGTGTTCGCTTAGCATCAGGACTCGACAGTGAATTGAACTTAAGTCACGCCGCAATGGAGCGTGCGCTAGAATGCTTAGCCATGTTCGCTGAAAGGTTGCAAGGGCTTGATGAGTCAAATGTACGTATCGCCGCCACACACACACTAAGACGCGCTAAAAATGCCCACCTTTTCATCGAGCGTGCGAAAGAAGTGATGCCTTTCCCAATAGAAATTATCCCTGGAGAAGAAGAAGCCCGCCTGATTTACTTAGGCGTCGCGCACACTCAAGTAGAATCCAACTCCAAACTAGTCATCGATATCGGAGGCGGCAGTACCGAGATGATTATTGGACAAGAATTTGAGCCTGAGCTTCTCAACAGTAAACAGATGGGATGCGTCAGTTTTACAGAGCAATACTTTAAAAACGGCAAACTGTCAGGAAAAAACTTCAGCAAGGCGATGTTAGCTGCCGAACAAAAACTCGAGTCCATCGCTTCAACATATCGTAAAAAGGGCTGGGATATTGCTCTCGGCTCATCAGGAACCATCAAAGCGATTCAAGAAGTGCTAGTAGGATTAGGTTTTGAAGATGGCCTGATCACAGCGAGTCGACTGGATACACTTATCGGAACTCTGTGTAAATTTGATTCCATTGAAGATATTGAGCTGGCGGGTCTAACAGAAGAACGTAAACCCGTATTCGCAGCAGGCGTAGCGATTTTGTCCGCGATTTTCAAAGCGCTTCGCATTGAGCAAATGTTTTTCTCCGATGGTGCTCTACGCGAAGGCCTGTTGTACGAAATGGAAGAGCGTTTTGCACGCTCCGATATTCGCATGCGCACCACAGAAAATTTAGCCAACAAGCACCGAGTCGACTTAGAACATGCCGCTCGTGTTAAGGGGCATGCACGTGAGATGTTATGTCAGGTACGCTCTGAACTAGGCATTAAGAAAAAGAGTGAATTATTTGACTTACTAGAGTGGGCAGCGTTGCTTCATGAAGTCGGATTAAGTATCAACTTGCGTAGTTTCCATCGCCACTCTTTTTATATTCTGTTGCACTCCACCCTACAAGGCTTCAACCGTGAGCAGCAATTAGTGCTTGCAACATTGGCTCGCTTCCAGCGTAAAGCGCTCAAATTGCAAGAACTACCAGATTTCAACCTCTATAAACAGAGTGACGTTATAAGCCTCATCAAAATATTACGACTTTCTATCGTATTAAATGGGCAGCGTAATGAAGATCCATTGCCTGATATCACCTTATCTATCAAAAATGACGAATGGATTCTCACATGCACAGATGAAGCATGGCTAGAAAACAATAAATTACTTCACGCGGATTTACAGGAAGAACAAGAACGTTGGGACAGCGCGAAGTGGACACTCACTTTCTGATCTCGTACAGTCCATACCTAAATAAAAAGTCGGCTTACAGGCCGACTTTTTTTAACTCTTCTTCTGCAAAATCTGCCGTAATGGGCACATAACCATCTTTCTCAACCAACGCTTGTCCCTGAGCAGAAAAGATAAAGCGAATAAATTCAGCTTCAATTGGTGTTAATGGGTAATCAGGGTGCTTATTCACGTAAACATATAAGTAACGTGATAGTGGGTACTTACCACTAACAATATGTTCTCGCGTTGGAGTCACGTAGTCATTTCCCATTTTAGCCACAGGGACTAAGCGCACACCTGCCACTCGATAACCGACACCGGAATAACCAATTCCACTGATGGTTGACGCTACAGCTTGCACAACTGACGCGGAGCCTGGCTGCTCGTTAACTCGGGTCTTGAAATCGCCGCCACACAAGGCATTACTTTTGAAGTAACCATAAGTTCCAGAAACGGAGTTACGACCAAACAACTGGACGTTTCGCTTTGCCCACTGTGATTCAAGACCGAGTTGCTGCCAGTTTGTTACAAATTGACTTTCGCCACAGCGTAGCGTGGCAGAAAACAAAGCATCTAATTGACTAAAGTTAAGACCTTGAATTGGGTTATCTTGATGAACAAAAATACCGATTGCATCGATGGCTACCCTAAGCGCCGTTGGCTTATAGCCATGTTCACGTTCAAATGCTTCAACCTCTCTTAAACGCATAGGGCGACTCATGGGACCAAACTGCGCTGTTTGTTCGGTCAATGCTGGAGGGGCAGTAGAAGAGCCAGATGCTTGGACTTGCGCATTAATATTCGGGTAAATGGATTTAAACTCTTCAACCCAAAGCGTTGTCATACCCGCAAGTGTATCGGAGCCAACAGAGAGCAAGTTCCCGACAATCCCCGTCGTTTTATGATAAGTCGGCAATGGTTTATCTTGAGCGGCAGCCATAAAAGAACAAACAAGCGCGAATAAACTGAATGTTTTTGCCAATCGTAAAGCCATTATTTCACCACCAAACGCTCAGGCAATACGAAAGAAAACTTACTGCCCACACCTACTTCACTGTGAATTTCTAAATGAGAGTCATGGTGACTCAGCGCGTGTTTTACAATGGCTAGCCCTAAACCACTTCCACCAGTATCACGTGATCTTGCTTTATCCACTCGATAAAAACGCTCGGTAAGTCGGTGTAGGTGCTGAGGTTCAATACCATCACCACTATCTTCCACCTCTAAGCATGCGCCTTGAGAGGTCTGGAACCAGCGAACATTAATGTTTGCACCAGGCGGCGTGTATTTGACGGCATTATAAACGAGGTTAGAGATAGCACTACGTAACTGGTCATCATCGCCCAACACGCGTAGGCTAGCATCAACATCAAATTTCAATTTATGTTGATTGTCCCCACTAAGGCTAACTGCCTCTTTTTCTAACACTTCAAGCATCGCAGGCACATTCACGACTTCCTCAAGTTCATGCATAGGTGCCGCTTCAATTTTAGATAGTGTCAGTAGTTGGTTCACCAAACTGTTCATGCGGTTGAGCTGCTCCGTCATGACACCATGAGCTTTGCTCCACATTGGACCCACGACCATATCAGGATCTTCTGTCATCTCAAGATAACCTTGTAGCACCGTCATTGGTGTACGCAGTTCATGAGATACGTTGGCAAAGAAGTTGCGACGCATTCCCTCAAGTTGTTTTAACTGGCTAACATCACGCACCACCATCAAATGTTCACCTTCGGTATACGGTACGATACGTAGTTCTAGCATGCGTTCGACATTGAGTGGTGAACGCATTTCTAATGGCTCTGAAAAGTCTTTCTTGTTGAGGTACTTGATAAAATCAGGTGTACGAATGAGATTGGAGATAGGTTGACCTGAATCTTCTGGCCAATGGAAGCCCAGTAAGTGCTGAGCCAGCTTGTTGCACCAAACAATATTGCCTTCAGCACGGAATACCACTACCGCATCGGGTAGCGATTCTGCACCATTTCGGAATCGACGAATAAGATTAGTAAGCTCTTTTCGTTTGCGGCGTTGGCGCTGTTGTAAGCGATACAACCCATTGAACAAAGATTCCCAGTTACCGCTACCAGACGGTGGCGTGAGGCGTTTTTCATCCCATAACCAAGAAGATAAACGTACTTGGTTATGCAAATGCCACACAAGCTGCAATGCCGTAGCTGCCAAAAGCAACCACGGCATATAACCGAATATCCAACCTACTATCACCCATGGGGTGTAAAAAAAAGCCAGCTCCCAGGCCAGCTTTTTCCACGTTAATCTTTCAACCACTCATAACTCCAGAAATGGTACCGATAAGCTGCGTGTTAATTTATGCCTTCGTCGAGAAGCGATATCCAGCACCACGAACAGTTTGGATCAGCTTATCATGCCCTGCAGCTTCCAATGCTTTACGCAGGCGGCGAATGTGAACATCGACCGTACGGTCTTCGACATACACGTTAGTGCCCCAAACATTGTTTAATAGCTGCTCACGGCTGTATACGCGTTCTTGATGCGTCATGAAAAAATGAAGCATCTTAAATTCTGTTGGGCCCATGTCTAATGGCGCATCATTAGCCGTAACACGGTGCGATACAGGGTCAAGCTTCAATCCCTGTACATCAATTACATCTTCTAGTGCAGTCGGGGTAACGCGACGAATCACCGCTTTTAAGCGTGCAACCAACTCTTTAGGAGAGAATGGCTTAGTAATGTAGTCATCCGCACCGACTTCTAAACCGCGCACTTTATCTTCTTCTTCACCACGAGCGGTAAGCATCACAACTGGAATGTTGCGCGTTAATTCCTCTCGCTTCATATGTTTGATGAAGTTAATGCCACTACCGCCTGGTAACATCCAATCCAGTAAAACTAAATCAGGGAAGGGTTCAGCCAGTTTGGTTACTGCAGTATCATAATCTTCCGCTTCTACCGCTTGGTAACCTTTCTGCTCAAGTACGAAGCACAGCATTTCGCGAATAGGAGCTTCGTCTTCAACAACCAGAATCCTTCTAGACATAATTGAGTAACCTTATGTTCGTTGAGCTAATGAATTTAAGAGACAAAGCGCCTCTCTATGCATAAGCATTATCACTACCAATTATGACACTTTTGTGACCTTTGAAAACAAATTTTCATATAACTTTCTTTTGAGGTTCATTCGGATATTTTTCATTTCTATTAAGACATCAGCACAAAAATTCCCTATGATTAGTCCCTTGTCATCAAGCCTAGAGAAGATTTATGTGGTTTAAAAACTGTCTGGTATACCGCGTTAACCGCGAGGTTACTTTTAACGCCGAACAACTAGAAACTCAGCTGTCTGAATTCCGATTCACCCCGTGTGGCAGTCAAGACAAACAGAAATTTGGCTGGGTCAGTGCAATGGGTAGACATGGCGATATGATGACTCACGTGTCAGAAAACCGCATTCTGATTTGCGCCAAGAAAGAAGAGAAAATGCTACCTGCCTCTGTGATCAAAGAATCATTGAATGCAAAAGTAGAAGCAATGGAAGCGCAAGAAGGTCGTCCTCTGAAGAAGAAAGAGAAAGACAACCTGAAAGATGACATCGTAATGGATTTACTGCCGCGCGCATTCAGCCGCAGCAGCCACACTCACGTGCTCATCATGCCAAAAGAAGGTTTTATCCTTGTTGATGCAAGCAGCTATAAAAAAGCAGAAGATGTATTAGCATTGCTTCGTAAAACCATGGGTAGTCTACCTGTTGTTCCTGCTATTCCAGAAGTGGCGATTGAAACTACGCTAACCGAGTGGGTGAAAAGCGGTGACACACCTCAAGGTATCAGCATGATGGACGAAGCTGAGCTAAAATCCGTACTTGAAGAAGGTGGTGTGATTCGCTGTAAGAAGCAAGAGCTAACCACTGATGAAATCCGCAACCACATCGCTGCGGATAAAGTCGTGACGAAACTTGCGCTTAATTGGCAAGATCGTATTGAGTTCATTATGACGGAAGATGCGGGCATCAAACGTCTAAAATTCTCTGATGAATTGAAAGATCAAAACGATGATATTCCACGTGAAGATCAAGCAGCTCGATTTGATGCAGACTTCTCTCTAATGTGTGGAGAGTTCAGTGCTTTCCTTCCCAACTTATACGATGCGCTAGGCGGCTTACCGAATCCTAACGCATAATATTGTATAAAGGTTAACCATAACGCCCTCACTTTTTTTGAGGGCGTTTTTCTATCTGAAGCACAATTACCCTAGTCACAGTTCACATTTTGACGTAAAATTTGCGCCCCATTTCCATTAGGTGGAATTGGCCTGACTTGTGATCAGATAAAAGAGAATTGAGCAATGACAACTGAGAAAGCATTCGTGCCTGAGCTACTATCTCCAGCGGGCAGCCTGAAAAACATGCGTTACGCATTCGCCTACGGGGCAGATGCAGTTTACGCTGGCCAACCTCGCTACAGCCTTCGCGTACGTAACAACGAGTTTAACCACGAGAACCTAAAAATCGGTATCGATGAAGCCCACGCCCTAGGCAAAAAGCTTTATGTGGTATGTAACATTCAACCACACAACTCGAAGCTAAAAACGTTCATCCGTGATCTTAAGCCAATCGTAGAGATGGGTCCTGACGCATTGATCATGTCAGATCCAGGCCTAATTATGATGGTTCGTGAAGCTTTCCCAGAAATGCCAATTCACCTTTCTGTACAAGCAAACGCTGTAAACTGGGCGACCGTTAAGTTCTGGGCAGCGAATGGCGTGGAACGTGTGATCGTTTCTCGCGAGCTATCTCTAGAAGAAATCGAAGAAATTCGTGAGCATTGCCCTGAAACTGAGCTTGAAGTATTCGTTCACGGTGCATTATGCATGGCTTACTCTGGTCGTTGCCTACTTTCTGGCTATATCAATAAACGTGACCCTAACCAAGGCACTTGCACTAACGCATGCCGCTGGGAATACAAAGTTGAAGAGGGTAAAGAAAACGACGCTGGTGACATCGTAGAGAAATTCGACCCGACGGAAGCACAGCCTGTCGAAGTACAAGACGAGCGTCCTGAAACCACAATTGGTCGCGGCAAACCAACAGATGAAGTCGTTCTACTTTCTGAAGCACACCGTCCAGAAGAAAAAATGGCAGCTTACGAAGACGAGCATGGTACTTACATCATGAACTCTAAAGACCTACGAGCGGTTCAGCACGTTGAACGCTTAACTAAGATGGGTGTTCACTCATTGAAAATTGAAGGTCGTACTAAATCGTTCTACTACTGCGCACGTACCGCTCAAGTTTATCGTAAAGCAATTGATGATGCTGTAGCAGGTCGACCATTCGATGAAAGCCTAATGGGTACACTAGAAAGCCTAGCTCACCGTGGCTACACTGAAGGCTTCCTACGCCGTCATACACACGATACTTACCAAAACTACGATTACGGTTACTCAGTCTCTGATGCTCAACAGTTTGTTGGTGAATTCACTGGCAAACGTCGTGGTGACATGGCTGAAGTAGAAGTAAAAAATAAGTTTCTTGTCGGTGATAGCCTTGAACTAATGACGCCAAAAGGCAATATTGTTTTCACGCTAGAGGCAATGGAAAACCGCAAGTCAGAGTCTATTGAAGACGCGAAAGGAAACGGTCACTTTGTATTCATTCCAGTACCAGCAGAGCTAGATTTAGAATATGGCCTATTAATGCGTAATCTAAACTCAGGGCAGGACACCCGTAACCCGACTGGTAAGTAACCATGGCCTTGCTCATTACTGATAAATGCATTAACTGCGACATGTGTGATCCCGAATGCCCCAATGGGGCAATCAGTATGGGAGAGAGCATTTTCGAAATTGATCCAGCGCTATGTACAGAGTGTAAGGGGCATTACGAAAAGCCGACCTGTCAGTCAGTGTGTCCAATTACAAAATGCATAATCACTGATCCGAACCATGTCGAAACTGAAGAGCAGTTGCTTGAAAAATTCGTGATTATTCAAGGGTTAGCATAAGAGCAATTAGGTTCAACTTTGGCATCAAAGTTGAACCTTTTCTCAACCTGATTTTTCAATAGGGATAATATTGCAGAACAGCTCTTTTTCAAAATGATACTCTAGTCTCTCACGCCAATTTTCCGCTTGAGAAACAGGTATTAAATAAAAGTTTTCTCGGCTCGTATCAGTAACGAAAGCCATTCCATATTGCATCAGCTCATAATGCACATCATTAACAAAACCCGGATCAAGGCGTTGACGCCCAGTCAGGTGATTCACATCCTCTCGAGTCAAAGAGACTCCTTTAGTATCACTGCTAAATCTGTGTCTTAACCACTCTGCAAATTCTTTTGCACAAATCATAGTCATGGTTTTGTCCTTGATTTACTCTTCTAACAGGAAAAGGGTATATCCCTGCCTTACACACTTGTCTGCGTTGTTATCGCTTTTTAGCCAACTGACAGACATATTGCTAAGAAACCAGAGTATCGTGACGAAAGATCTTTTTCTAAACAGAGAAGTTACAACTTACCCATACTACAACTCTTTGTTTAATTTAGATTTCTATAATATGTCCCCAAAACTGATTGGGTTAGTTTTTGTATTGGTACTATTCAATGTAGACAAAAGTATGATGTTTCTCCAGTTTCATAAAAGAGATCACCAAGTACAGATAAACCTGAAGAGTAACACTAATTAGGATTGATAAGCGGCAAGCATTGAGGTGGAACGACTTTTTTTCGTTTGGGCTTAGAGGTTGTTTTTACCCGTTGAGGGGTATCAGTAGGTTTTGCTTTCGGGGCCCAACTTGCAAGCTCAGCACCGCAACCATCACCTACTGGAGGTGGTGCTTGATCAACACAATAGTCGCTCGAATCAGGACAAGATAACCTGACGTGAAAGTGGTAATGATGCCCCCACCATGGACGTACTTTACGTAACCAAGAACGATCTTTGCCGTTTTCTTGCAAGCAAAGTTGCTCCTTAATAACAGGATGTACAAAAATTCGTGCAACATCCTTACTTTTTGAAGCGTACCGAATTAGCTTAAAGTGCCGTTCTTCCCAGCGATGATTAAGTATGGAATAACCTTTTAAATCCACCACACTCATGGGCTTAGGAAGTTGTAATTCGTTATAAGAAAGCGGTTGGTCAGCAAGTCTTAACCAAATATCGATATCTAACCCGGTTTGATGACTAGAATGACCAGAGGAGAACCTTCCACCTCTAGGTAAAGACAAATCACCAATCAGCAGAGTGGTGTTGAGATTTTGGTGAGCTTTAAGCGCCAGATTTTCAATAAACTCTATCGTTTTAGGGTGCCCATAGTAGCGCTTCGTTTTACTACGTAAGACTTGATAACCAACGCCATCGAGAGGCAAGGGTAATGCACCATCTAAACAACCGTTAGCATAACTACCAATAGAGGAGGAAGAGTTTCGGGTAGGATTAACCGCAGACTCCCAAGGAGTAGAACATACTGAAGCTGAGAAACATAAACCCAAAGTTACAATGAAACTCAGCCTCATAGCCTTTAACCTTTAGTAGTGTTCGCCATTATCGTAATAAGCTTTAGGAGATAAGGCGGAAAAGATAACTGCAACATCAATATCGGCACCAGCGATACCGCGCACTTGTTGCGTAATAAGCTTGGCAACTTCATCTTGCACTTCCTGACCACGGTCGAACCAAAGCACTTCGACAAAAGGATATGCAGCACTCACCTCACCCTCATTGAAAAACGTAGTGTAGATATACTCAAAAGTAAAATCCTCACGCGGACAGTCCATTAGAGGCTGAAGTTCATCCGTAAGGGGTTTTGATAATGCCTGAACAGCTTGTGGCTCTACAGCACGGAATCGAAAATGTGGCATAAACTTACTTCCTAATTATTAGCATTAAGGCATGATGATAACAGGAACCAAGTCAGTAATCATCCAAGCCAATGTAACCACTGACCTTTCAATAGATTGTGAATCATATGTGCTCGATAACGAAGAAAAAGTGTTATGAAATTCGAAGGTAAAACAGAAAGAGCAACGCGATACATCAACATTTAGTAATTACATTACTAGAAAATAAAACTATCTGAAGCAAAGGTATGCCATATTCGTTGGATAAACATACACCTGACGTCGAAACTATACGTTAGGAATAAAAGAGCCCCTGACCTAAGCCAGAGCTTATGAATATGGGGGATAGGTGAAGTGGACCAATATCCCGGAGATATGAGCTTTCAATCCCCCCGATACTTTGGTATCAGAGGAATCGACAACTCTTCCAACTAGTCAGCTTCTCTTTTCTTCAGATGCAAAAAAGCCCCAGCATTACTGCTGAGGCTTTAGAGTATGGCAGGGGTGGAGAGATTCGAACTCCCAACACGCGGATTTGGAATCCGCTGCTCTGCCAATTGGAGCTACACCCCTGTAATTCGTGTTTATTGAGACGACGCTCAAATAAGTGGCGGAGTGGACGGGACTCGAACCCGCGACCCCCGGCGTGACAGGCCGGTATTCTAACCAACTGAACTACCACTCCGCAGTGGTATCACTCGCTTTAATAAGCAAGTGTCCGCTTTTGTCTTCACTTTTCGAAAAAGTGAAAATAAAACTAAAGCCTGGCGATGTCCTACTCTCACATGGGGAAGCCCCACACTACCATCGGCGCTATTTCGTTTCACTTCTGAGT